>JAGBMX010000120.1 GCA_017634675.1 Selenomonadaceae bacterium
GGCATGGACTAAGATATGCGACAATGCGTGGTCTTGCAAAATTAAAAATGCAGGCGACGCTCATTTTTGCGTGCATGAATTTAAAGAAAATAGCGCTGTGAAAAAAGAAAGGAAGGGATAGTTTGCTCAAAAGTTATATTTTATTCCTTATTTTGTATAATTTCGCTTTAACAAAAATTAAACGGGTTTTCCTCATCTTTCGAGGAAAACACGTTTTGTCTACAGTCTGAAGCCTGCAACTTCTATGGTTGCAGGCTTTTTTTATTTTTTTACCTTATACAATCTTGCATAAACCTCGCCGGCTACCCCGTAAATCCAACCTTTTTCGTCAATTTCTTCGCAGATAAGAATCAAATCCTCATCGTACGGAGTCAGGTAAAACAACATACCATCCCCTTTATCCACCAAAAGATGCGTAAAATTATACTTCTTAATAAAATCTTTATAATTTACCGTACCTTCGACGACATCGTAATATTCGCCTATAATGTTAAAGGCAAGCCCGCTGTTTTTCGGCGCAAAAATCTCCGGACGACCGTCTATATAACATCTAAGCCCGCGAAACTCAAAATACGAGCCGGTATTAAATCCGGTAAACAAACGAATATCCTTTATATCGTTTTCCGCAAGCAGCAAATCTACCGTATCTTTAAATCTTTCGTACTTATAATCGCTTGCGCTGTACATTGATTGAAAGGAAAGATGAATAAAAATAAGAGAAGGCAAAATTACAATTAGGAACCCTTTTGCTTTCTTTATTCTGTCATCAGCTTTATAAAATAAAGCCAGAAACGCCAAAGATATAAATAGGCAGGCAAAATACACCATATATATTATAGGCATGGGATTAAGCGTTTCCATTGAGAAAAATCGATAAAAGATAAAAAAATAAAACAAAATAAAGGGCAGTATCTTATAAAATCCCAATTCGGTTTGAAACAGCTTGAATCTATAATTCTTAAGGGCAAAAGGAAAGATAAGCGTCCCCATCATATAAAACCAAAATATATTTCGTATCGACATAAGCCCCAAAAGACCCAAACCCAAAAAGAGCAGGATAAGATAAAGGGGAATTTTCTTCTTTGCTAACGTAAAGAAGCCGAAAAAAAGGATAATGAAGAAAAATCTGAAATTCTTTTCAAAAGTCGGGGGTTTTATCTCGGAAATCCATCCGTGGATTCCCGGATCGTAAGAAGTAAAAAGGAAGAACATCGCCTTTGTGCCGTAAGGGTTTAAGAGCGCAACGAAAAATGAGGCTATTGCGGCAAAAATAAGAGGTTTAACGTCAAATTCTTCGCCTAAATATCCGCTGTCTATCTTTGTATATCTTCTTGCCAAAAATGCGGCGAAAAAAGGCAACATCAAAATAAAAATCAATGGCCAAACGGCGCAGTGCAAGTTTACCGTCAAAAGAGAGAATACGGGAATAGCGATAAGATATTTTTTGTCGTTGGTTTTTGCGTATTTAAGCAGAACAAAAATTTCGCCCAAAAATACCAATGTGGAGAGAATTTGCGGACGAGTCAGGAGAAAATTGGGAACGACAAAAACGCCTACAACAAGTGTCGCAACCTTTGATACTGCGATATTACCGTTTGTCAAATAGCGGCAAATTTTTTCGTATACAAAAAGCATACAAAAACCGATAAAAAATACAAAGGTCAAAAAAACCTCGGCGCCGAAATTACTGTAAATCGCCCAATAAATCACGTCCGTCAGCCATTGCTCAAGGACGAAATTTATATTTTCGTGCATGGTAAAAGGCTCTGTATACGGAAAGCCGTTTTCAAGCACAAAACGGCCGCTGCCCAGTATAAACCAAAGGTCGTTGTCAAAAAGCCAACGCATAAAGAGAAGCCCCATAAAGGGCGACAAAAAGAAAAGGACTTTAGCCCCAAAATTCCCCGCTTTCTCCATAAAACACTCCCCTTAAACCAATTAACCCACTACAATTTCCGTTTCCTTCTTCTTCAAAATCCCAATCAAATGCTCCCGCATCCGCTCCACAGAAAGCGGCGGGCAGTCTTCGTCAAACACTATCGGATAATTGGTGAGTTCCTCAAGTTGTCGTTCTTCTTCATCTGTTAAGACCAATGGTTTAGATAAATCTATTTTTGTTCTGACTAGCATAATAAAACGCCTCCTCCTCTAATGTTGCGCGTCGCGCTGAAATTATGCGAATAGTGTCGCCTAATCTTATTGTATATGATACAAACAGAATCTTTTTTATCCTGCCGATTGCTGTGTATCTATCTTCAAATTGACTATGTTCGTCATCCGAAAGTTCCACTAAATTATCGTCATAAAATATCTTTGAGGCAAGCTGAAATGATACATGATGTTTTCTCTGATTTATCTTATTCTTATTTTCATCCCATTCAAAATTCAATTCCCGTTTCATAAATTATCACATAACTTACCACATTCGTATCTAGCGCGTAGGTCGTCATAAATCGTCAACTTGCTCCTTTCAATTTCTTCCATGATGCGCCCCAAATCATCTTTTTCTTGTTGTGTTAAACTTTGACTTATCGCCATAAGCTTATCTATTTTTTCCTCCTTAGTGTATTGCTTTTTACACATAGGAAAATCCATAGGGAAAGTATCCGCAACCTTTTTCTCCATAGTCAACATAAAATCTCCTCCTTAACCTTAACCCACAACAACTTCCGTTTCCTTCACCTTCAAAATCCCAATCAAATGCTCCCGCATCCGTTCCACAGAAAGCGGCGGGCAGTCTTCGTCGTATACTATAGGTTTGTTTTTTGCCTCTTCCAATTCCTTCACCAAATGTTCCGGCATAGTTCCAGGATTTTTTAAATCAAGATATGAAGTTACTAGCATAATAAAACCCCTTTTCTTCCATTGTTGCCAATCTGGCAGATATTATGCGAATAGTGTCCCCATGTCGAATAGTATAAACAACAAACAGAAGCTCATTTGCCATACCTATCGTTATATAACGATCTTCTATGTTACTGTGTTCAATATCCGGCAAAACAACTCGGTTTTCATCTGCAAATACTCGCTTCGCTAATTCAAAGCTTATGTTATGTTTCTTTTTATTTATCCTGTCCTTATTAGGATCCCACTCAAATTTTTGCACATCTTTACTCCAAAATTCACTCACCCATATTTTACCACAACACTTACAAAAAAGGAACTGCCCAAAATTAAATAGCGCCGTTCATGGTCAACCTCTCCACCGCTTCGCGGTCCCCCTCCCCTTTCAGGGGAGGCACTAGAGATGAAACTTTTCTCAATATAGCCACAAAAGCGAAATCAGAGAGCCTCCCCTGAAAGGGGAGGTGCCCGAAGGGCGGAGAGGTGAGAGCGTTGCCTCAGACTCATATTTGCTATAGGCGATTAAAAGTTTGATTTGTAAGCAATACCCAAAAATTTATGAAGACCGTGTACAAAAAAGGAACTGCCCAAAATTAAGCAGTTCCTTTTGTTTTGTTAGTCCCATGTTATATCGTCAGGTTCACTAAGTTTTACGCTTGAAGATGCGGTAACTTGACCTGAACCGCCACTACCGCCCGTGCCGGAAATGCCGAAATCTTTATAACGATATGCGCCTTGTCCACCCTGTATATCTAAATAATTTGCAATAATCGTTCCTTCAAAACTTCCACCATTGTTATTTATCAAACAATTATCGTAATCGGGAACATTCGGTGCATAAATAACGCCCGAAAAAGTACTGCCACTACTAAAGTTAATATGTAACTTACCTGTTCCCGTATACACCAAAACCAATGGACGTTCATTACTTGCATTTACATTAACGTTAATCATATATATGCTTTCATCAAAATACACATATATTGGATCTGAAGTTGATCCTTGAATTTTAGAACCAATGGACACATCTATGTTACCATCACCATTACCTATATCTGCTGTAATAGCCAAATTGTTTTCTAAATCTGAAGATTCAATAGTTCCAAGATCACCTTTGGTTTTAAAAAGCGTATGGTAATTATCCCAATTTTCCTTTGTTCTCTCTTTATAATCAGGTAACTTCATTTTTTCTTTTACGGTTTTACCTAACAAATCCATGTCATAATTTTCAAAAATACGCGGAAATGCATATTCCTCACCTTTTTTAATGGCTTCATTTATGGATAATCCTTCTTCTTTAGCTTTCGCTGTAAAAAAATATTTTAACTCTCTAGTTTGTGTAGAATACTCCAAATCATCATAAGAGAAATTACTTGCATTATCTGGATTTGCCCCTCCACCATCTGTAAATGCAATATTCCCATCAAAAGTCACTCTAATTTTATTTGCAAGATCAAAATTATCTGGACTATCAATAGAATTTACAATTTTCAACTTATGACGAAACAAAAACAAATCCTTCCCATTTCCTGTTGTTGCGCTTATCGCTGCTACGGCATCAGCTTTTATATCAACGCTTTTAAAATTATCTCCCAAAATCCTCAAAAAATAAAAAGGCACGGTTTCCTTTAAAAGCACACGATAATACACTACACTGCCACTTGCATTGGCTTTTGCTTGATATGCGCTTGTTTCATTTACATTTGTTACAACATTACGAAGCGTTGCCCCTTCACCAGAAGCATCTTTCTCTACATAACGTCTAGCTTCTTCGTCAGCTAAAGGATGTCCACCAACGGTAGCTTTTTCACCATTTATCGCATACACCCTCGCCCCCGCGAGCGCTGCCGCGTCAGCCGTGTTCTGCAATCTGCTCTTATGAATATAAGCGTTGCCAAAATCAATAGCCCCGCCCACAAGCATTAGAAACAATGGTAGAGTAATGGCGAAAAATACTATTACCGCCCCTTTTTCGTTACGATTCACAAATTTCCGAATCATACTACCGCCTCTTTATGAAAATCTCGTACATCTTTATAATATGATACTTCACAAGTCGGGCACATTTCGTTTGCTTTATCCCAATCTTTAACTTCTTTAACAAAAGAAGGAATTGCCACCTCATCCACCACTAAATTTATCTCAAAACACATAGTCTCAGGTATCTTTTGTTTTAACATAGGACAGTAAATCATTACATCCGGTACAACTCTAAACATGATAAAATCACCTGCACTTTTTTTATTTGTTTTTCTGTATATGAGCTTTTCGGAATAACAGTCAATAGCTTACCATATTCTAAAATAACACTACTACCATCTTCAGCAATAAATTCATATTTATCTTTCGATTCTTTAATCATAACAAGCGCAGTATCTATATAATGTTGCGCCATCTCCTTAGTCGCATTTCTATCTTTAAATCTTTGTATAGCGTGTTCAGCAACATCCAAAATGTTTATGGACATAGGCTTTAAAACCACGGAAGGCGCTTGGACAAGCCCCTGTTTTTTTTATTCTCTGTCTATTATTTCATAAATCATACATCTACCAATCTTACACCTTCAACAATCCCCAACGCTTCGGCAACTCCCGTCTTTACCTCAAGAACGCTCTTCGCCCCAAAACAAAGCGAAAACCCAAGCCAAGGCAAAAGATTTTTCGTCACCTTTAGCACCTTAAAATCATTATCAAGATAAACGGCGTCAATGGCAAACCGCATAAAGAGCATGTGTATACTATTGCACGGGGTTATGAGAAGCCCTTCGTTTTCGTGTAAAGCTTTTCTCCCCATAAGCCCCAGAAATCTTCTAAAAAAATTGTCCGCTATTTCTACGTCTAAAACCTTACCCGTATTTTCAATTTTAAATCTCTTTTTAGCCATGTATCGCTAATCCATAACAACTTATTAAAGTTTTTTCTTTTCTCTTTTTCTTTGTTACTTTCTTTTTCTCTTTTCTTTTTTACAAAAAAGAAAAGAGAAAAAGAAAGTAAAGTTTTCGCTCAAAAACTCTTCATCAAGAACAGCACCGAAGGCAACAGCACCACCACGAACAGCGCGGGGAATATGAACATTACCAAAGGCAGAAGTATCTTAACCGGCGCTTTTAACGCTTCAGCTTTCGCTCTCTGTCTTCTGCGCTCGCGCATATTGTTAGCTTGATTTTCCAATGTCGCCGCCATGCTTGTGCCGAGCCGTTCAGCTTGTATAACGGAAGTTGTAAAAAGATAAACCTCCTGCACATCGCAACGCTGACCCATCTGCCTTAACGATCTGGCTCTTGGCATACCCATCCTTACGTCCCGCTGCATTCTTACGCATTCGTCAATCAAAGGTCCCTTCATACGGCTAACAATCTTTGAAACCCCGCCGTCAAAGGACAACCCAGCTTGCACGCTGACGCAGAGCAGATCCAAAAATTCCGGCAACTGTTTTGTTATTGCTTTTTGTCTTTTCTGTATCATGGAATTTAAAATGGCAAAAGGCAAAAACCCACCGATAAAAATTCCAAGCATAACGATAGCCGTTCTCTGCACAAAGGGGAAAACCCCGTTAGACACATACATAAACGCCAGCAAGAAGCAAACCGCAACCGACAGTATCCAACCGCAAACAAAAGCGTTGACGCTCCACACGCCAAGTTTACCCGCCATCATAATGCGATTTTCTATCATGGCGTGAATCCCGGCAGGCGCAAACTTCATCAGCGTATTGGTAAGTCCTTGGAAGAACGGAACAATAGTACGCTCCAAAAAAGGTATCTCTTCTAAATTGTCAAGTCCCGCTTCTTCTCTCTTTTCCTTAGACCCGTACTTTATATCCCGTAACCTTTGCTGCACCTGCGTCTTTGGTATCAACTTCGTCATAACAAAGAAGTACACAAGCATAAAGACAAACAACCCACTAGCAAGCGCCGCCGCTAATATCATCATACTTATCACTTCCTTGCGTTTATACGTTAGTTTCTTTACTTTCTTTCTCTTTTTCTTTTTTGTAAAAAAGAAAAAGAGAAAGAAAGTAACAAAGAAAGAGAAAAAGAAAAAACTTTAACAGGCTCGAACTTTCTGTTTAGACACAAACTTTATATTTATGCCAAACCAGTTATTAAAATTTTTTTCTCTTTTTTCTTTTGGTTTTTGTTACTATTCACTGGTAGTACAAAAAAATAGCGCTCTTCATGGTCAACCCTTCCGCCCTTCGGGCACCTCCCCTTTCAGGGGAGGCCTCTGATTTCTCATTTTGTGGATATATAATAGAAAAGTTGTCTTCACGTTGCCTCCCCTGAAAGGGGAGGGGGACCGCGAAGCGGTGGAGAGGTCGAC
>JAGBMX010000121.1 GCA_017634675.1 Selenomonadaceae bacterium
CCAGATCGATGATAACGCAAACGTAACCTACAACGGCAAGTACTTGCTCGACGGTTCCAAGGACAACAAAGGCGTAGCTACCTACACTCACCTTACCAACCAGAACCTTGCTACCGACACGACCGGCGCGACTAAACTCACCGACTTAAAGAGCCGCGCAGGCGACGAACTCCAGCTCCAGAAAACCGACCAGATTACGGTTTCCTATGTGCAACAGGGTAAAACCTTCAGCGCCAGCTTCGAAGTCGGAGATAAAACCGTTCAGGATATCTTCAACGAAGCTGAAAACATCGACAGCACCACCAAGACTTTCGCGTCCGCTGACAACGCTTCCGTTGCGGCTGCAAACGGCGCTGCGAAGGCAAACAGCAGCGAGGCTGCTTCCGTAAAGGCTGCGGTTGCCGCGTTAAAAGCTACCTTGGGTCATACGACTAGCGGTGGTATCAGTACTGTGACGACGAAATTAGAGTTCACCAAGTCGCCTGTCACTGATAAGGGAGCTGTTGCAGATGCAGAGGCTGCTGGTAATGTGAGCTTCAAGCTTAAGGCTGGTGATGCTGCTGCTCCCGCGGCTACTGTTGCCAAAATAGATGGCGAGACTTATAAAGCACTGAAAACTGCGGCTCAGGCTGCGGGAACCGCTTATGAAACGATGAAGGCTACCGGTCAGCAATTGGAAAAAGCCCTTGCCGGATTGACTTCGGGTGCTAACAATACGGCTGTTACATGGAAGAGCAATAACGGCACGAACTGGTCGGAACTTAAGACGCAACAGTATCAGAATCTTATCAACAACTCTAATGACCCTGAAATCAAGAGACTTTATAATCAGTATATGGATGACGCTGCGAACTATGAAGCGAATAAGGCTAACGCCATAGCGAAATTAGAAGATTATAATAGCAAGATGGATCAGCTTGGCGCGTTGAACCTCGAAGATAAGTATTATGACGCTCGCGGTTCGTACGAAGACAAAGTTGACAGCTATCTCTTGAATTTGCAGAAGGCCGCTTCCGGCAACACTAGCGACGCTTTCCAATATGTAGATTCCAACGGCGTTACCCAGACGAGCGCGGCGCTTGATAAAGGCCGTGAAGAATTTGTGAAGGAAATGGTCAGTGACTTACGCAATCAGTTGTTGTCTGTTGACCCCGGTCCTAACAAGAATGAAGCCAATGCGACGAAGATTTTGGATAAGGTTAAAATAGGCGAAGGCGGCGGCGAGTTTAAGCAGGTTAGCGATAACACTTTTAAGTCTGACACTAGCAACTACAAAGTTCTTTGGGATGCGGATGACGCAGCAAAGAAAGCCGCTGCCAAAGTGGATACTGCACAGACTAATTTGAATGATGTAACAAAAACCGGTGTTCTTGCGCAAGCTCATGCTGACGCGTTCAAGACATATTCCGGTCCTCAGCTCGTAACCGGTAGCAATATCGGCACCGACGCGGCGGGCAAGATGATCTCCACCGCAAGCGGAGAAAACGCTCTTACGATTGCGGCTGCTAACTCCGGCATAGGCGGACAGATCGCGGGCTTCACCATCGGCATAAAAGACGCTCAAGGCAACGCGAGAAAGAGCGCGGAAGCTGCTCTCGATGCGTTCGACGAATCCATCCGCGGCAAGAATGCGTCTGCTGACAACAGCGTAAACCTCCAGATCGGCACCAAAGCCAATATGACTATCACAGTCGGTATGACCGATATGAGAAGCCAGGCTCTCGGCCTTAAAGGTTCCGACGGCTCCACCCTCAACATCGGCAACCGTGAAAACGCAAACGCGGCTATCAACGTTCTTGATAACGCTCTTGCGAAAGTTCTCGACCAAGCGACCACGATCGGCGCGGTACAGAGCCGCTTAGAGTACACCTCCAGCAACTTGACCACCAGCGCAGAGAACGTAACCGCTTCCGAGTCCACAATTCGCGATGCGGATATGGCAAAAGAAATGACCGAGTACACGAAGAACAACGTTCTTCTCCAGGCTGCTCAGTCTATGCTCAGCCAAGCAAACCAGAACTCCTCCGCAGTTCTCTCTCTCTTACAGTAAGAGTTTTAAAAAAGACCCCCTACGGGGGTCTTTTTTTTGTTGTTTCTATAAAGGGACGGTAATGCGGCGCGATTGTGCTTTTTTATGAAAGATATGAAAATGGGGAATTATTATTTAGGTTTGCAACGCCACCAAAGTAAACGGGAAAAGTTGGGCGAAGCCCATGTTGAGGCGCATAGGCAACCACAGCCAAAACCTTTATTATAAGCAAACGGTAAATAAAAAAGCACAACCTAAAATTTGTGGGGTCAAGGGGTGAAAACCCCTTGCGTGTTTCTTTTGGTTCGTTTTCTTTGCACGAGCAAAGAAAATGAACACCTCTAAACTAAAAACATTTGCAAACATTCTTCAAGTGACAACAAAATTGTAAATTGCTCTATTGTAAAATATAGGGGTGTTTGATAAAATATAGGAAAAGGAGTTGATACTGAGAGAATATGCGAAAAATAATAAACAATAAACTTTTTGAGTGGGATGACGAAAAAGCCAAAATCAACAAGATGAAACATGGTATAAGTTTTGAGACGGCTGCTATGGTTTTTAGAGATGAAAATCGTATTGAAGAATATGACGACAGTCATTCTTCAAGTGAAGATAGATGGAAAACTATAGGTAGGGTAAAGGATATTTTATTTGTGGTTTATACGGAGCGAATAGGCACGCGATTGATTTCTGCTCGAAAAGCCACATTATATGAAAGGAGTTTATACTATGATAGTCAAGAAATGGATTGATTTAAACGCGCCGCTAACTCTAGAACAAGAAGCTGAACTTATGGCTTTAAAAAATATGAAAGATGAAGATATAGTTTTTGACGAGGATTGTCCTCCGACGACGGAAGCAGAAGGAAAATTGTTTCAGAGAGTATCGAAAAGGCGTAAAATTGCTGTGTGAAAAAAGGAGTTGATAGTTATGGCAAGTTTAACGATAGATAACGAATTAAGCGAAAAGGCGGAAAATGTTTTAAAAAAAATGGGATATAATTTAAAAGATTGTATTGATTGGTTTCTTAAGGAACTCGTAAAAGAAAACCAAAAAGATGAGGCTAGACATAACAGACTTATGAATCATTTCAAAACTCGAATGGAGGAAATGAAAAAAAATAACGAGGAGCCGTGGTATAAAGATGATGATGAACTTGTTGGATATATTAAAGAAATTCGCAAAGAAAGGTATGCAAAAAAATAAATGGGTTATGATTGATACGAATATACTCTTTTCCTCTTGTTTTTACTCTTCGGAAACTACTGTTAGACTTTTTGAAATGTTACATAAAAATAATTTTGAAATAGTGATTACTAAAGATGTAATTGAAGAATTTTTTGATGTGACGAATAGAAAAAACAGTAATAAACTATTTTTAGTTCAACCTTTTTTAGATGATTTAAAATATACTCTTATACCTTCCGCCGAAGATTACACTGATGTCCCAAACATACGCGACGAAAAAGATAGACCAATCCTTGCGGCGGCGATAAAAAGCGATGTGGATTATCTTATAACTGGCGATAAGGATTTTTTGGTTTTGAAAGATATTGTAAAAAAGCCGAAAATATTTACGATGCAAGAGTTTATAGAAAAGTTTTCGTAAGGAGTGATAGTTATGGCAAGTTTAACGATAGATAACGAATTAAGCGAAAAAGCGGCGAAAGCGTTTGCAAAAGAAGGTTTAAGTTTAAAAGATGCGGTGGATCGGTTTTTGAGGGATAAAGTAAAGAAGGACGTTTCGCTAAAAACTACAAAAGACGATATAGACGAATATTATAGAGGTAGTTCTCCTATGATGGTTGCGTTAAGAAAAGTTGCCAAGGCTTGCGAAGGCGCGGCAGAAAAAGCAGGTTTTAAAACGGAGGAAGAGTTTAATGATTACTTCTTTAATGAATTTCGTCCGGCGTTTTATAAGGAGTGGAAAAAAGAAAAGGGTTACGCTTGATACGAATGTGCTATGTTCTTCTTGAACACCTAACAAGAAGAAAAAAAATTTTCCTTGCAAAGATTTTGAGATTATGCTACAATGAATCCGTGAATTGATAGAAAGTGGTTGCAAGTCGCTTTCGAGCGACATCAGTCAAATTCTCACCGGCAAATACCTCGCGGGAGTTGTGCCCCGTGGGGTATTTGTTTTTTTGAAAAAAAAGCCCCCATAAGGGGGCGCATCAAAATTTTGGTTGTGCTGCCAAGGCTTTGATATTACCTTTTGCCGAAGCGAATTTTTATGGCGTCATAGATTATGTTAGCAATTAAGCCACCAATAATACTAATAGCCAAAGTGGTTGCAAATTCTGTCAAAATGCTCACCTCCCTTCGTTTCTATGGAGGTATCTTCGGCAGTGTGGATATTTTATCATACGCCACCAAAATTCTCAAGTTTTTTTCATAAAAATAGCCTCCTACGGTTCAAACACCGTAGGAGGCTATTTTTATTATTTAAATCTTATTTTGCGCTTTTGTTTAAAAGGGTAAGCATACCTTTCCAAGCGCCGACTATTGCAACTTCCGCTATTATGGTAAACATAACTATCACTCCTAAAATTTTAAAATCGGTTGAAATTATTTATTGAAAAATTCAAATTCGTGAGCTGCATTTTCTAAAAGTTCAACGAAATTTTCCATTACATCGTTTAATACATTAAGCATATTTATCACTCCTAAATACTTAAAAAACTTTTTTTATAATAAAGTTTTCTTTCTCTCTTTTCTTCTTTGTTACTTTCTTCTTTTCTCTGCTTTCTTTTTCAAAAGAAAGAGAGAAAAGAAGAAAGTAAATAAATTTTAACCAAAATCAGTTGTTGAAAATTTCGAATTCAACAGCGGCTTTTTCCATAAGTTCGATGAAATTTTCCATAACATCCGTTAAAATCGTAATCATAATTATCACTCCTATATATGTTAACCTTTTAAAAAAGTTAAAAGCAAATTTTGTTTTCCTGTCGAAGTTTTTGTTTTTTGTTTATCTCCTTTCGACAGTTTGCATTATAGACCCTTTTAAGAAAAGTGTAAAATACAAGAAATTGATAGACCTATAGGTTTTATTTATACTAGCTATAAATCTTTTAAATACAAGGCTTTTTTGAGTTTAGATTTTAAAAATAATTTACTGTTATGCAAAAAAATCATAGGACTTTTGGAGGATATTGAAGGAATTTTAAACCGTTTATCGAAATTCTAAATAAACAAATATAAAAATGGGGTGCAGGGGGCAATGCTCCCTGCTGGGGTCAAGGGGCAAAGCCCCTTGCGGGTACAGGGCGGAGCCCTGTGTTATAAAGGAACTGAAATGCTAAAAGTAAAACTATTAGAATACACGAAAAATCCCGAACGGGTCGTCGCTATGGCGGCGCGGCTGTGCTATTCGCCTATAGGGGCGGAGGAGCTCTCGGAAAAGCTGCCGAACGAAACGGTAGAGAAAATGGTAAAAAAAATGCTCGCAACGGGGCATGGATCTACCATAGAACACGCGTCGTTTACGTTTGGCGTGGAAGGAGTAAGCCGCGCGCTGACGCATCAGCTTGTGCGGCATAGGATAGCGTCTTACGACCAGCAAAGTCAAAGATATGTGGCGGAGCATAATTTTGAATATATCACGCCGCATACCATTGAAAAGAACGAGGCGGCGAAAGAAAAATTCGACGCTGTTATGGAAGAAATCCAAAAAAAATACGACGAACTCGTCGCGCTTGGTATTCCAAAGGAGGACGCAAGATACGTTTTGCCGAACGCGGCGGAGACGAAGATTCTAATCACGATGAACGCCCGCTCCTTAATGCACTTCTTTAACCTTCGCTGTTGCAACCGCGCTCAATGGGAAATTCGCGCTCTTGCCAACAAAATGCTTGAAGAAGTAAAAAAAGTCGCGCCCGTCCTCTTTTCAAAAGCGGGCGCAAGCTGCGACGCGTTCGGCTACTGCCCCGAAGGCGAGTTTAGTTGCGGGAAAGTAAAAAATAAATTTTAAAACCGTTCTTTTCTTTTTCTCTTTTTTTGAAAAAAAAGAGAAAAAGAAAAGAACCAAAAGAAAAAGAGAAAAAAACTTTAATATAAAAAACATTAAAGGTAATAAAATGAGCGATATTATTTATGGAAGAAATGCGGTGACAGAGGCTCTTAAAAGTGGGCGAAGTTTTAATAAGGTTGTCGTCGCGCTTGGGAATTTGGGAAGCGATATAAAAAACATCGTGACGCTTGCAAAAGAAAAGGGAGTACCCATTGAACGCGCAGAGATGAAGCGTATGGATAAAATTACGCAAGGGGAGCGGCATCAGGGGGTTATCGCTTATGTTTCGCCCGTAGAGTATAAAACTTTGGAAGATATTTTAGAAATCGCTAAAGAGAAAAACGAGCCGCCTTTTATATTGTTGTTGGACGACATCACCGATCCGCATAATTTGGGCGCGATTATTCGCTCCGCCGAAGCTATGGGGGCGCATGGCGTGCTTCTTCCAAAAAGGCGCAGCGCGAAACTTAACGAAACGGTCGCGAAAACTTCGGCTGGCGCGGTGAATTATGTAGCGGTTGC
>JAGBMX010000122.1 GCA_017634675.1 Selenomonadaceae bacterium
CAATCACGAGGTTAAATGGTACGATTTCCCGGATTATCCCACAAGGTAAACTCTAAAAACAACAGATGAAAGGATGTTGATAGCAAATGAAAAAAACATTTTTAACGCTTGCGGCGGCGAGCCTTTTTACAATCACGGCATCGGCTATGGAGCGTCCCGTCACTATAGCAGATCAAGGAAGTTTTATGGCGGGTGGCAAAACCGTAACCGCGACGGGAACTTACGACGGCTCTAAACCTACGAATTTTGCGGGACATACGCTGCACGGCGACCACGCTTACGTGTTTTGGCAAAAACCGATAAAGGCGAAAAAATACGGTATGGTGTTTTTGCACGGCTACGGTCAATCGGCGAAAACTTGGGAAACCACCCCGGACGGCAGGGACGGTTTTCAAAATATATTTTTGTCGAAGGGATACGGAGTTTATCTGGTGGACGAACCGCGCAGAGGCAAGGCGGGGCGTTCGACTCTTCCCGCAAATTTAACCGCAACGCCCGACGATCAACTTTGGTACAACACTTTTCGCATCGGCGAATGGCCGAATTTTTACGATAACGTAAAAGTTCCGAAAGATAAAGAATCGCTTTCGCAGTTCTTTCATCAGATGACCCCAGACACGGGCGCGTTCGACGGAAAAGTAGTGGCCGACGCTATGGTCGCCGTTATGGAAAAAACGGGGGACGGCGTGCTTGTCACACATTCGGCGGGCGGCGGCCCAGGTTGGGACACGGCTATGCGTTCTCCTTACGTCAAAGGTGTGATTTCATTAGAGCCGGGCGCGTTTCCTTTCTCCGAGGGAGAAGTCCCCGAAACGGAAAAAACTACAAGTCCTTTCCCCGCAAAGGGTACGCCCGTGCCTTTGGCGGATTTTTTGAAACTCACGAAAATTCCGATAGCGGTTTATTTCGGGGACAATATTCCCAAAGGAGATAAACCCGTAAAAAATTGGGGCAAGGATAATTGGCGAGTGCGCCTTAATCTTGCAAAAAAGTGGGAGCAGGTGATGAAAAAATACGGCGGCGACGCGACGGTGATTTATTTGCCGGATACGGGCATAACGGGAAACACCCATTTTCTTATGGCGGATCTTAACAATAAGGAAGTCGCGGACGCTATGGAGAAATGGATGGAAGAAAAGGGACTTGCGAAATAGGAGGTTTACTTAAATGAAAAAATTTACCATAAAAAATATGTTGGCTGTTGTTTTAATGGGAGGAATGATAACTATGGGAATAGGCGCAGGGACGGCGGACGCCGCGACGAAAAACGCTAATCCGTACGGCTTGGTGTATCAAAACGCGATTGTTAAGAACGAGCGCGGCAAAGTAAATATCAAGCCCGTCGAGTACAAGGTGGAAGGTATTAAGGTTGCGGCTAATCTTTATCTTCCCGCAGATTATGACGAAAAAAGCGACAAGACATATCCCGCAGTAACCGTAGCTCACCCTAACGGCGGCTGCAAAGAGCAGGTTGCGGGGCTTTACGCGCAAAAACTTGCAGAACTCGGTTATATCGCGATAGCAGCAGACGCGCGTTATCAGGGCGCAAGCGGCGGAGAGCCGAGACTTCGCGATTATCCTTCCAATCGAATCGAGGACATAAGCGGTATGGCGGATTATCTCGTCAAACTTCCGAAAGTCGATAAATCACGCATAGGCTCGCTAGGTATATGCGGCGGAGGCGGTTACACATTGGCGGCGGCGCAGACCGACAAGCGCATAAAAGCGGTTGCGACTCTTTCAATGTTCAACTCGGGCAGAGTACGCAGAAACGGTTTTTTAGACGCGGATATCAAGGGAATCCCCGCACGACTTCAAAAAGCGGCGGAAGCGAGGAACAAAGAGCTTAACGGCGAAATCGTATACGAGGGATTTTTGCCGCCCAACTCAACAGACGAACAACTTCGCGCAAAAATGGCGGAGCTTCCCGAAAACACTCTCTATCGCGACGGCATTGAATATTACGGTTTGACGCATCGTCACCCCAACGCCACGGGAAGTTATACCACGGAATCCTTCATCAAACTTATGGCGTTTGACACGGAGGACAGAATGGATTTAATCAATCAACCCCTTCTTATGATTGCCGGCGAAAAAGCAGATACTCTCTATATGACAAACGACGCTTTTAAAAAGGCGAAGGGTACGAACAACAAGGAACTGTATCTAATCGAGGGCGCAAGCCATATCCGCACATATTGGGTGCCGGAATACGTGGACAAAGCCGTCAAGAAATTGGGCGAGTTTTTCAAAAAAAATTTGTAAACAGGAGATATAGTTATGAAATATCGTGTGCTTGGAAAAGATTTAAAGGTTTCTGCGGTGGGGCTTGGGTGTATGGGAATGAGTCACGCTTACGGGATGCCTTCCGACCATAAGGAAATGGCGAATTTAATCGCTGCAGCGGTGGATATAGGTTATACTTTTTTCGATACGGCGGAATGTTACGGCACGGAGGACGACTCTCACGACAATGAAAAATTGGTGGGCAAGGCTTTGAAACCGTATAGGGATAAAGTGGTTATCGCCACAAAATGCGGGGTTTATTTTGATAAATCCGATTCAAATACGAATAAAGCCGTAATCACGGACGCAAGACCGGAGACCATCAGAAAAAGCGTGGAAGAATCGCTGCGCCGCTTGCAAACGGATTATATAGACCTATATTATCAACATCGACAAGATCCTAAAATTCCTGTGGAGGAAGTCGCGGGGGTTATGTCGAATTTAATAGACGAAGGAAAAATTCTTCATTGGGGGCTTTCCGAGGTGGGCGAAGATGTTATTCGTCGCGCGCATAAGGTTTGCCACGTAACGGCTGTGCAAAATCGCTATTCTATGATGGCGCGTCATTACGAACCGCTCTTTCCCGTGTTTGAAGAACTCTCCATAGGGCTTGTGGCGTTTTCTCCGATGGCAAACGGCTTATTGTCCACGGCTTACGGCAAAAATGAAAATTTCGACGCAAAGACGGATTACAGAAGCGTTATGCCGCAATTTACCGCGGAGGCTATGGATAAAAACCGCGAACTTTTTGCGTTGTTAAAAAATACGGCGGAGAAAAAGAACGCCACGCCGGCTCAAATTTCTTTGGCGTGGATGATAGAGAAAAAGCCTTTTATAGTTCCTATTCCCGGCACTCGCAAACTTTCTCGGCTGAAGGAAAACGCGGGGGCTGCGGATATTTCTCTTACGGCGGAGGAGATAAAGGGTTTGGACGACGCTCTTAACAATATGGAGATGTCTGCGGTGTTCGGAGGCGCAGCGGTAAAGGCTCGTTAATAATCATAAAAAATCGCGAGATTGCATTGTTTAAAGAAAGGCAAGGTGCATAATTTGAAAATCAACCTAAAAAAAGCGACAACGCTTTTAATGACCGCGCTTATGTCCCTGACGCTTGCGGCTTGCGGCGCGGGAGACTCAAAGACAACGGCAAAGCAGGGGAAAGACGGCGAAAATTCGTCCAAAAGCAAAATTTTGGTGGCGTATTTTTCAAGAGCAGATGAAAACTACGGCGTAGGCGTTATCGAAAAGGGCAATACCCGCATTTTGGCGGAGATGATAGCCGAAAAGACAGGCGCGGATTTGTTTGAGATAAAACCCGTTAAAGCGTATCCGAAAGAATATACCCCCGCGACTCAGGTAGCAAAAGTTGAAAAAGAGCAAAACGCCCGTCCGGAAATCGAGGGGCCTCTTCCCGATATGAGCAAATATGATACGGTGTTTATCGGTTATCCCATCTGGTGGAGCGACCTTCCTATGCCGGTATATACCTTTATAGACAAGGAAAATTTTGTGGGCAAGACCGTAATTCCCTTCTGCACACACGAGGGCAGCGGCATAGGCTCGACGGAGCGTTTCATAGCGGATACGACCAAGGCAAAAACGCTCGAAGGGCTTGAAATGCGCGGAACAACGGCGCAAAATTCACCCGAAGAGGCAAAAGCCGAAGTTTTAAAGTGGCTGAAAAAATTGGGATATTGATTATAAAATATTTTTAAAAACTCCTTTTCTTTATATCAAAATAAAGAAATGGAACTAATGAAATCTCTAAAATTTCATAAAATTTCATAAAATTTCCTATTTCAAGTGATATACTAAGAATATAAAATTTAAAAGATTATATACCTAATATTGAAATAATTTGACTATTTCGTGATAATCTTGAAAAAACAATATGCAAAAAATTGTTTAATATGTAACCAAACACAATATGGATATAACGAAACTGAGATGTCATTCACTTCTAAAGTGAAGGCGGCAACCTACGGGGGGCGGGAGTTTAAATTTCCTGCCTCCCGTACGCTTTGTTGAAATACTGACAATGGAGGAAAAATGATATGAACAAAAAAAACAACCTAATCTCTCTCTTGGTTGCAATTTTGATTATCATTACTTTAACGGGGTGTAGCAAAGAACAAAAATCTACGCCGAAACCTCCGCTGGTTAAAACTATAATAGCAGAACAAGCTGACAGCGTTAACAAAAACGTATATGCGGGAGTTGTTCGCGGGCGTTACGAGTCTAATCTATCGTTTCAAGTAGGCGGACGCATACTTTCGAGAAACGTGCAGGCGGGAAGTTTCGTTCGCGCGGGCGACGCGCTTATAACATTAGATCAACGCGACGTTATTCAGCAAGCGAATCAAGGAGACGCGCAAGTAACTTCCCGCGCGGCGGAACTTGAACTTGCAAAATCAAATCTTTCGCGTTACAAAGAACTTTACGACGCGGGAGCGGTGTCCGCCTCTGTTCTTGAACAGTATCAAACGAATTACAACGTGGCGTTGGCGGCTTATGAAAACGCAAGAGCGCAAGCGGCGCAAAGTCACAACGCTTTGGATTACGCTTATTTGACGGCAAACGCGGACGGCGTGGTGTCTGACGTATTCGTGGAAGTCGGGCAAGTGGTAGCCGCCGGGCAAACGGCTCTTTCTTTAGTGCAAGCGAA
>JAGBMX010000123.1 GCA_017634675.1 Selenomonadaceae bacterium
GCGGGGACGCTATAATGAAAATGTATCGGCATCATTGCTCATCGACATATCGGACGGCTTGCAGGTTGACCTTGCGCTTCTCGTTACTTTCAACGATGTGGAAAAGCGTATGTGGTGGCATCCGTTGTCGGGTGAGTAAGCGCGAAAATCAAGTTTCTTCATTAGAGGCTTGATTTTTTTGTAATTTTTTTGCTCTGTGTCCTACGGGGACACCACTTTTTAAAATTTCATTGTTTATATTTTTAGGAGGAGTTTTAATGGCAGATTGGGAAGAAAACAAGCAGGAATTTATTGAAAAACTTGAAAGCGCAAGCCGCGCTTTTGACGAAATTTTCAAAGTTGACAGCGATGAGTTGGTAATTCAAGGCGAGGAAAGAGATAAACTCAAAAAACTCGCGGAAGAAAATAAAGTTATGCTGCAAAAACTTAAAAAGAATGAGTTTAGCGTAAGCATTGTTGGGCTTGAAAAAGCCGGAAAAAGCACGCTTGGCAATGCGCTTATCAAGTCTATGGTGTTACCCGAAGATGCGCAGCGTTGCACTTATACGACCACGGAAATTCGCGCCGGGGAAAAAGATATTGCCGAAGTTCGTTTCTATACGAGAGAGGAATTTAACAAAAACTTTAAGCGTATGTTAAAAGAATTGGAATATCCGGGCGATGCAGATTTTGATACCATGAGCGAAAGAGCATTTAAAGATTATTGGCACGGCGTTGAGGCAGATCCTTCCAAAAGCACTTTAGTTCACGCATTTGCGGGAAACACAGTGAAAGATATAGAGGAAATGCTTGCAGGAAAATCCACTATAATGTCTCTCTTGGGGCAACCGCCTAAACTCTTTACCTCTGAAAGTTGGGAAGGCAAAGACATCAACGAGTTTAAAACTTACGTTACGGGTATGGCGGGTAAAAACCCCGACGGCAGCGCAATCAGAAAACCTCACCCATACGCCGTAAAAAATATTATTATAAAAAGCGCACAACTTGGTTCAATGAGCCACATGGTGCTTTACGATGTGCCGGGGTTTGATTCTCCTACTGAACTTCACAAAAAACAGACGGAAGCAATGTTAAAAGAATCCGACGCTATTATTCTTGTGACAAATGTTGGCGACCGCCCAAATTTAACGGGACCGCAACTCGATATGCTAAGAAAAGGACACGATGCTTACGGAGTAAAACTTTCCGATAAGGTTTTCATCTTTGGAAATAAAATTGATCGCGCGCCCGATGCGGCTACCGGTAAAAGTAATTTAGCCGCTCTTAAAAACGATTCTATCAATAATCACATTGCAAGAAGCGAGCGAATAATAGTCGGTTCTGCTAGGAGCTATTTGGAAAAACTCGGCAAAATCGAAGGAAACGTCGCGAGTAAAATAATTGACGAATGGCAACTTGAAAACGGTGACGGCGTTGACTTTTTACATGATATGATGCAAGAATATTACGACAACGACCGCTTTGCCGTACTCTCAAAAAGAGCCGAAGTCACTTTATCCGATACGAGAGATATGTTGACTTCTCTTTTGGATAGATACAACAGCGGAGAACTTAGTTTTGCCGACGCAGGCGCAGAAGTATATATGGATATACGCGACCATTTGCCAGAATTTATACAAGAAGCCAATATAATAACCAACGCATACGCAACGGAAATCGGGAAAACCCGTCCTTTTTCAGTTCAATTAAAAAAAGAGGTCAACGCCATTTATCCCCTTGTAACCGAAGCTCACGAGGATTTGATAACAAACATCGAAAACAGTTTGTCCATTTCTCCGGGCATGGCGTATCAAACGTCTACGGTTAATGGCATTGTGCGCAACAAACTTCAAAATCAGTTTGTGGAGGAAATTGTAAAACAGGCCACAAAACTCACGGGCGAGAAGCAAGCAGAACTTCGCGAAGCTTTGGTAGATTCGTTCCTTAAAATTATGGGCATGGATCCTCATACTATATACAGAGACGAACTAATCAAATCCGTAAACGATCTCTTTGACAAGATGCTTATCGACGGCGGTAAAGAGTGCAACTTTAATTCCTTGGTAGAGCGTTTCGCAAAAACTGCCATTGAAACAATAATTCTCTGGCCTTTTGGTTCGCCTCAACGCTTGCAAAAAACAAAGGAACTTTTGCCGGAGTTGGTGTCTCTTTCGGTTTATTACAATCTTCCTGCCGATAACGAAGAAGAAAAAGAGTTAAACCTTACCGACATAGGAAGAGGAAGCGATATTTTCTTCGCTAAAATTTTGGCTCACGAAGGCATTGACACAGATGTTGACAGCGAAGAAATCAAAGAAAACGAAAATTTCTTAACTCAATTATTTGATAACAACAAAGAACAAATAGTTAAAGGCATATCTGTTGCCGCCGATTTTTTGCCTACAGGAAAATGGGCGAAACTATTGATAAAAGCAGGCGTAAATATTGCTCAAATGGCCAAAGACAAAAACATCAAGCACAGAGACCAATTTGAAAGCAAGTTTGAAGACCTTATTTACAGCGATAAATGGGAAAAGCTTTCCGCCGAGGAACGCGCAAAAGCCGTTGACAATCTTGTGCAAAATCATAGCGCAAATACGAACAAAGGCGATAATAACGGGTTAAGCGATATTCTTCAAGATTTAAGCAAAAAAGGCGAGGCTATATCTCAAATGCCCGGCAAAGAAGATATGATAGCCATACTTGACGCCGATATTGAAATTTTGAGAGATGTTACGGAAAAATCGGTTATAAATGCCATTGGACTTGAAAGAGCATTTATATCGGTAGTTGTAAAAAATGTGGAACTCATTCGCGAACATTTGCAAAAAGGCGATGGAGCAAAAGATTTCAACGCTTGGATTCGCGCTCACGCCAAAGAGCTTATGCCGTCGAAGTTTACCCAAATCATTGAAGACAGAGCCGTCAGCGAAAAACGCCGCGGTATCGTAAACGCCGTTAAAAACGTATTGGATACTTGGAAAGTTTAAGATATTTTCTTTTGTTGTGACATCTCTCAATCGGAGATGTCACAACAAAAATTTATATAATAAAGGAGCATTTATAATGAATCACAGCGAGATTATTGATATAAGCAAATTGGAAGATCCCACTCTTGTAAAAAAAATGACGGCTAATGCGGATAAATTTTATCTTTTGCCCCAAAGGGCAAGTATTAGTTTATGCGACACAATAGATAAATTATCCAAAAATACCTCGGATAAATCGGTGCTTACAAAACTCCGTATCGCCTATGATGTGGAATTTGCTTTGCCGACGGAACTTTTGTCAGAAGACGGCGAAACGAAAAATCAAAATTCGATTCGCGTGCTTTCTCTCTCGGATTTATTGGATAAGTTTGAATACGACGAAAATCTCATTATTAAAAACAGCGAAAAATACCATGTGGTTATTGATGACGAAAACGCGGAAGACGATTCCGCTTCCAAAGCGGTAGCTACGCTTTTTCAGCAGACCGTGTTTCTCAACTTGAACATTGATATTAAAATGAAATCGGAAATTAAAAAATCTTTGATAAAGGATAAATTCCGTGAAAATTATTCAAAACTCTGCGAGGAAATAGACGCTAAAAAATCATATTTAGAAAATGCCTTAAATCATGCTGACTTAACCGAAAGCGGCAAAAATCGCATATCAAATATGGTTCAATCCTTCGACAAAATGATTGAGGACTTGGCAAAAGCCAAAAAACGCCCTATTCGTATTGCGGCAATGGGGACGAAAAAAGCCGGAAAAAGCGTTGTTATAAACAGCCTTTTGAAACGCGACTATGCGCCTACAAGCTCGGAATTGCCCACGCCAAACGTGATAAAATATGTTCCTGCCGATAAAGATGCCGATTTAACTTTGGAATACAAGGGCAAAACTTTAACTTTCAACAGCGCAAAGGATATTTCCAATTATATAGGCAGCGAATTTGAAAACGCTCAAAAACATACGGGCGAAGGTTCCGGCTTAGCCGATATGATTATTCACTATCCTTGTGACGACCTTTCAGGTTATGAAGTTTGGGATACGCCTGGCCCGAATTTTGCTGGAGCAGGAGAAGAACATCATAAAATCGCAAATGAGTGCATTAAAGAGGCGGATGTTTGCATTTTCGTAATGAACTATTCCAATCATTTAACCGATGATGAAGTAAAGTTTTTGCAGCAAATACACAAGTACTTTAAGGAAGAAAATAAATTCTATTCGCTGTTTATCACGGTAAACCGTATTGACGAGCGTTATTCAGCCGAAGTTGAAAAAACGGTAAACCGTATTCTTGACTACATAAGCGGCAGGCTTGAAGAACTAGACTACAAAAATATCGTAATTTTCGGTACTTCTGCGCTTCAAAGTTTTTATCTCGATAAAGTTTTAAAATTATTGGCAGACGACGGGGAAGAAATTGACGATGATAATACTCTCTATGATGCCGTCCGAAAAGCGAAAAAGAAACATCGCGATTTAATGACGCCGCTTCGTTTTGTGGAGGATTCCGTCAAAAACTTGGAGGATTTTCACGATATTTATGACGCCGACGTCAACACCATAGAAAATTTCAGCGGTATTCCTCAACTTTGGCATCATGTGCGCTATGTGGGCGAACAAAAAGTTGATACGGAAATTGTAGATCATGTTGTGTTCGCTTGCGAAATGGAATTTGCCAAAATCAAAAATGCGCTTTTGGTGACGGAACTCGTCAATTTAAGCGAAGAGGACAGCGCAAGACTTAAATATTTGCAGGAGAAACTTGCGGGTTTAAAAGTGACTGTCGAAGAGGCTATGGGGTCTGTGGTTTCGCATATTAGCATAAGCGATGAAGAAAGCGACACTTACAAAGCTGTCAGATATGATGTAGGTAAGTATATAGACAGTGAGAGAAAAAAAGCGGAAAATACTTCGATACTTCGCGGTCAAGATATGCTGGAGAAAACACCAATCGACAGTAACGAAGTAGAAGAAATGCAAAAAGGTAATATAACGGAAACCATAAAAAATTATTTTGATCAAATTAACGAAATGCTTACCGGAGTAATAGATTCAGCCGGAGAAGGTTGTTATAATTACGCTAAAATGGAAAGCAGCGTAAGGGGTAAGCGTATTGAGAATGAAATAGCTCCTGCTCAGAAAAAAATTGTAAAAAAAGCTGAAGAGGTAAAGGAATCGGTAAGAAGTAATTCCGTTGCGGGAAACATAATGAAGGAATTTACCATGCCGGAATTTCCCGCAAGTTTAAGTAAACTGTCTTCCTCCTTAAATGGTTTCGATGTTGATATACATGATAAATTATTTGAAATTGCCGGAGATTCAAAAAAGTATATCAAGGAAACTCGTACTCGCGAACGTGAATCACGAGGATTATGGGAAGGATTTTGTTCTTGGTTTGGCGAAAAATATTATGAAGATTACGAAGTTACCGTGGTGAAAGCCGATGTGGAAAAATTCCGCGCCAAACTGGGAGATTTCTTGGAAGATTATATAAATGATAACATAAAATCCGCTTATGAGAATTTAGAAGAAGAAACCATCGATTGTATCTTTGAAATTTATCGAGATATTTGCCGTCAATGTAATGAAATTCAATCTTCTTATAAAGCGATTTTAGATACGTTCGCTGAGGACGTAAACACTGCGCTTTTGGAAACGGGCGAACATAAAAAAGCCATTGAGCATGATATTAAAGTATTGGAAGATATAAAAACAAATATCGTTCCGTTCTTTGATTTGTGGAATCAAATTTTAAGGAAGTGAAAATATGTTTAGCGCGGCGGAATTGAAATTAATTCGTGAAAATTGCCCGGATGATTTACTTTTGTTGCTAAAGAAGTTAAACGTTAAAATTCCCGATTGGGAAAACAATGATGAGTTTAAAATTGCCGACAACCTTTACGATGAAATCACGGCAAATCTTTCCGGCTTAATGAAAAGCAAATCCGTTATCAGCGGCTACACCGACTTGTTGATTTTGGGCAATATCCCCTATAAATACAGCGAAACAGACTATGCGCTTTTAAATAAGGTTGTTGAAAATAAAAACGCTATTATAAAAGGCGCAACGCAACCTAAAAAAAACGAAGTTAAAGCAAGAGCCGCGAGCGAGTCGCCGAAAAGAACCGTAAAACGCGTAACGGCGAGAGAACCGCTTGCATTGCCAACTATAATAGGCGGCGCAATTCTTATCGGCGGAATCGCGGTTATGGTTGCGGGGCATACCGCGGGGGTCGCCGGAGTTATATTGGGCGGCGCAGGCGTGGCTTTGGGCTTGAAAGGACAGACGGTTGTAAAAGAAGTCGTTACGGAATCTCCGCAAACAATGTCTAAAGAAACCTCTACTGTTATCACAACACCGGCGGCATTTACTCAATTGGAAATCAATAAAGTATTTGACGTTTTGTCGCTTGCAAATAAAATTATCAAATCCATATAAAAATAAACAATATGCCCTGACGACATTACCATAAATGAAAATATATAGCAGATGACAATAAATTTGCGCTTAATTTATAAAAATGGGGGTCAAGGGGGACGAGTTCCCCTTGCGGGGGTTGGGGCAAAGCCCCAAAAATTCTTTCGTTTTTTCATAATAAAAGGGGCTGTGAAAAAGAATGATTTTGACTTTTTCACGGTCCTTTTTGAAAGAGGGGTTATATAATGGCATTGTCCACGCAAATCTTACCCAAATTCGAAGAAATCAAAACCCTTGACGGAGATGTTGCAAACAATATTTTGGACGATATTTCTTTAAATACCGCATATCTTTTAAATGAGAAAGCTTCTCTTGCCGACTTTATAGACAAAATGGGGAAAAAATACGAAAAAGAAAACAAACCTATTGACTTGTATAATTTTTACGGCGCATATAATCTGAAATTTCCCACAACGCCGTCTACGGTCTCTCTTATAGACGAAAATCAGATAATTGCCGTTGGAATTCCCAATTTAAATGATTTGCTTTCTTATTTAATCGCCAATCGCAACAGAGGAACGCAATTTGCCGTTTTTTTGTCGATAGTGGAACGCAGCCCCGATGAGATGTTAAAATTTAAACGGGATATTTTTCAACAATTCATATATCTCCGTATGTATCTGCCGATAATAATTGCCGATAACTTTAAGGAAGCAAAGGATATTCTAAAAAAATTAAACGCAGAAAATGATAATATCCTTACTGATATTACATTTGTAGGTACAAAGAAGGCGGGGAAAAGCTCCTTAATAAACGCAATTTTGGGCGCGGAATATTCGCCTTCAAGTTCGGAACTTCCCACGCCCAACAAAATAACTTACGCTTGGGGAAAAGACAATCTTTGCGTTGAATACGAAGGAAATACCCATAATTTTAACGCCTCAAATGAATTGCAAGAATATTTGGCAACCGAATTTAGAAAGGCAAATAAAGAGAAATCTGCGGCGTTAAAGCCTATGCAAGTTTATATTCCGAGTTTTCCTCGCGCTTTGCGAGAGTTTACCGTTGTGGACACACCCGGCCCGAATTTGGCTGCTTCCAAAAACAAAGCCCATGAAGAAATTGCAATGGCTGCGCTTAAAGAAATGCAACACGCGGTATTCGTTATGAATTATTCCGCTCATTTAACCGACGATGAGATTAAATTATTTGATAAGATGTATAAGGTTTTTAACAACAAGCGTCGTCATCAAACGGTTATTGTGGCGGTCAATCGCATTGACGAGATGTATGCCGCTGACGTTATAAAATCTTACGAACGTTTCGCAGACTATGTAAGAAAAAGATTGAATCAATTGGGATATGAAAATATTGTAGTTGTGGGAGTTTCTGCGATAACTGCCGTATATGCGGAAAAAGTACGCAATTTGTTGCCGCAAAATTATGATGATTTAGGAAAAGAATTAAAAAAATTAGGCCGCGAATATAAAGGAACGGCTAAATCGACCGAAATTTCTTTCATAGGCAAAATGACAAATAATATCGCGGACTTTCACGAAGTCACAATAAATAACTTGGACGAGTTAAAGTCAACAAGTCGCATTGATTATTTGGAACATATCATAGAAGTGACCTATAATCCGGCAGAGGATTTTGACTGGATAGACGAAAGATTTGAAGATGTTTTTGATGAAGATTTAAGCGACGAAGAATTTTTTAATCGCACACTTCATTTTGCCGAAGAAGGCGACGCCAACGCTATGAGTATGCTCGGCTTGTTATATTATACGGGGGATGGAGTACAGGAAGATTATGCAAAAGCCTTTGAATGGAATTATAAAGCAGCCATGCTTAACGATAGCAAAGGTATGATAGGTATTGCAACGGCATATCGTTATGGGGAAGGAGCAGAGCAAAACATAAATCTTGCCGTAGAATGGTACAATAAAGCGGCAGATGCCGGCGATGAAGACGCTATGTACGAACTGGCCGAAATGTATCGTTATGGAGACGAAATAGAGCAAAACACTGCGCTTGCCTTCGAGTACGCAAATAAATCCGCAGAAGCGGGAAAATTAGGCGCGATATTGATGTTGGCGAATATGTATTTTAGGGGCGATTGCGTAAAAAAAGACCTTAAAAAATCCTTCGACCTAAATATACAAGCAGCAGAGCGCGAAAATACGGTCGCTATGCGCAATATAGCCTATGCTTATCTTCATGGTTACGGAGTTCAGCAAAATACAAACCGCGCTTTAGAGTGGTACAATAAGGCGATAGATGCCGGAGATACCGATGCTATATGCGACTTGGCAGGAATTTATCGCGAGGGCGAAAATATAGCAAAAGACATTCATAAAGCCTTTATACTCTATAAACAAGCCGCCGTAGGAGAAAATGTTGACGCTATGAATAAACTCTCTGTAATGTATTACAGGGGCGAAGGTTCAGAAAAAAATTACGAAGAAGCTTTTAAATGGGGATTAAAAGCCGCAGAGGCCGATAACGCATACGCTATGACAAATATTGCAAGTATGTATTTTAACGGAGAAGGTGTACAGAAAGATATAAGCCGCGCCTTGAAATGGTACAATGCGGCTATCGATAAAAATCATACCCCCGCTATGATAGATCTTGCCGAGTTGTATCGTTACGGGTACGATATAAAGCAAAATCTTGAAATGGCGTTTTTGCTTTATAATAAAGCGTATGAAGAAGGGGACAATAATGCGATTGTTCCTTTAGCCCAAATGTACGATAATGGCGAAGGTGTAAGAGAAAATATGGAAAGAGCCGTTAAATTGTACAAGATTGCGATGGAAAATGACGATGCAAACGCTATAAATCGCTTAGGCGTGATGTATACACGAGGCGAAGGAGTAGCGGAAAATCAAATCGAGGCGGTAAAATGTTATGAAAGAGCGGCACAGTTAGGGCATACTGTCGCTATGTGTAATTTAGCCGACAGTTATAGATACGGCGACGGAATCGACGAAGACTTTGCATCTGCTGTTTATTGGTATGAACAAGCTATAGAAAATGGCAATGAATACGCATTATACGATTTAGGCAGTATGTATTGTGATAACGAATATTACTCAAAAGCATTTAAATATTTGCAACAATCCGCCAAAAAAGGCAATGCGGATGCAATGGACGATATCGGCGATATGTATCGTTACGGAGAAGGCGTAGCGCAAGATGACACATTGGCTTTTAATTGGTACAAAAAAGCGGCTGAACTCGGAAATATTTGGGGAATGTCGCATTTGGGAGATTGTTATAGACATGGTATTGGAGTCAATCAAAATACAAACAAAGCGTTTAAATGGTATAATCAAGCTGCCAATGAAGGTAATGCGGTGGCAATGAACAGTCTTGGCGTAATGTATTCCAATGGCGAAGGTACATCTAAAAATTATGATATGGCTTTAAAATGGTATCGTAAAGCGGCTGAAAAAGGTAACGGTTGGGGAATGTATAATATAGGTGATTGTTATCAATACGGTAATGGTGTAAAACCAAATTTTAACGATGCTGTTTTTTGGTATGAACAAGCCTTAGAAGTCGGCATTGAAGATGCCCTTCACGAACTAGGAAGTTTGTATTATTATAATAACAACCAAAGTAGGGCGTTTGATTACTATAAAAAATCCGCAGAGAATGGTTATGCCAATGATATGTTCCAAGTCGGTATAATGTATTATCGTGGCGAAGGGACCGTTAAAGATTTTGGTAAATCTTTTAAGTGGTGTAAAAAAGCCGCTAAAAACGGCATCGTAAATGCTATGAATTGGACGGGAAGCTTTTATCGAGACGGAGAGGGAACGAAACAAGACATAAACAAGGCTTTGGATTGGTTTATAAAATCAGTCGATGGAGGAAATGCGTCTGCAGCTTGCAATATTGCTCTGTTGTATGATAAAGGAGCGGTCGGCTTTTCAATAGATTATGGTCAAGCTTTTTATTGGTATAAAAAAGCGGCAGAAATGGGCGATGTTACGGCTATGAATAATTTGGCTTACGCTTATGATAACGGTTTGGGTTGTGGTAAAAACATTTCCGAAGCGGAACGATGGTACAGAAAAGCGGCAGTAGGAGGTAGTGAAACAGCTAAAAAAAATCTAAAAATCTTGTTGGACAATAAAAACCACAACAATTCAAGCAATAGTGATTGCTTTATCACAACGGCGGTTTGCGGAAGTTTTGGCAAGCTTGACAATTGCCATGAGCTTATGACTTTTCGTAAATTTCGTGATAATTGGCTTGTTTATCAGCCTGATGGAAAGGCCCTCGTTTCTGAATATTATAAAATCGCTCCGACTATAGTTCAGAACATCAATCGATTAAAGGATTCCAAAGAAATTTATCGCTCCATTTGGAATAAGTATTTAAAAATTTGCTTTCATCAAATAGAAAACGGAAAATTTGAAGAATGTAAAAATGTTTATATTCAAATGGTTAAGGATTTATCGAATAAATTTCACCAAACATAATATAAATTGCTCAAAATTACATATTATAAAATCAAAAAAATTCACAACAGCGCAATATTGCGCTGTTGTGAAAAATACTGTAAAATGAATTAAAATTTTCGTGATAAAATATTTTAAAAGGGTGTAAATTTATTATAAATATTTTCAAATAAAATATGGAGGAAACAGTAATGTTTTGGACAATTTTAGGAGTTGGCGCAATCGCTTTATTGGGCGTAAAATGCTACAATAGTTATAAGATAAATCAAGCGTATATGCAAAGCAGAAATGTCGCTAATTGCAAAGAAGATATTAAGAGAATGAATGAAATAATAAATATGGCAAAAAAAAGCAGGTGATAAAATGTCTAACAATCAAAATGTTTTTCAATCTATTTTAGACAGTTTTATATTCAATAAAATTCTCATTTCAAATAAAACGTTAAATAAATTTATTAACGAACAAATCTGTTGCGAAGATTTTGCAAAAATTTCTAATATCAATGTTAAAACCGAGGATAATTTGCTTTCGGTTATTATAACAACGCAAGAAGAAAAAATAATTTCAATAAGCGTCAGTATTGAAGAATTTTATTATAAAGACAAAAAAGGCGTTATTGTTTACAAAATTAAAAATTGCAACTTAAATTATGATTTAATTCAATATTCAATTTTTTTACTTTTAACGATTGGATTGTTGAAAAATCATATACACGATAATCCGCCTTATGATTGTCTTGATGTAAAAATTGAAGGTAACATTGTTACAGTAGATTTTTCCAAACTTTGTGATAATGATTATTTGCCTTCGTTATATAAAATAAAAAATCCCAAAATTATAGACAAAGGGATTATAGTCGAAACTACACTTAATATAAATGGACCATTTTATATTATTTTAATAATATTATATATGTGTGGTCTTAATTTCGATTTTCCTGCTTTTCTTTATATTGCCGGTTTTATAATAATTTGTCATAGCCTTTTTGCCATTGGTTACGATAGATGTCCATATTCAAAAATTGTTCAATATTTTTTAAGAATAGTATCAATTTTATCCGGTCTTTTAATTATATGGGCAACATATACAGGTCTTTTACCTTGACAGATAAAATTATATGGAAATACGGAGGCAATATTATGCAAGAGCCTATTACCCTAGACGAATTATTGGAGCAAATCAGAAACGACCCGAATGAAGAGAGACCGCTTACTCTTCCTGAAGAATGTTTAATTAGAGTAGGATCACAAGTAGTATCGGGCTTGTCTTTCCTGCTTTTGGCGTTAGATACCTTGAATGGTGACGAGCGCATTATGAATAAGGACGAGCGTAGAGAGTTAGAGCGAATTTTAAAGACGCTTTCGCCCGATTTTGGCAAAAAAAGCGAGCAACTTAATAATTTTCAAGACAGCGTAGTTAATCCGTTAAAAGCGCAGGAAGAAAAAATTAACGCTCTACCCTTGCTGGAGGCTTATGATACCTTTCAAAAAGGCGACCATATAGCCGTGGACAGAGATTTATACAGTCACCACGCGATTTATGACGGTGGGGGAAATGTTGTTGAATATGACGATTTCATCGTAAAAACTGCCACGTTAGAGGATTTTGCAAAAGGAGCGCGTATATATAGAGTTGAAGAGGGTTCCGCTTATACGCCCGAAGAAATTATGGAACGCGCATATTCTCGTATGGGCGAGCAGGAGTATGATTTGCTTTTCAATAACTGTGAAAATTTTGCAACATGGTGTCGTTTGGGATAATATAAAAGGAGCGTACATATGAAACTTGAAGACACATTTAACGAACTTGAAAACAAAATGAACAAAATAGGGAAACTATTAGACGAGAGCATCGAAGCCTCAAAAGAGGGCAATCGTTTTAAGGCTCATGGTATCGCTATAGACGCTGAAAAAGTCGCTAAGGAATTTGAGGATTTAGTTTACTCTATCGAGGACGACGATATTGAGGAATTTGCACAATCCGCAGACGTTGCCAATAGCTTGTCACCTGTGATGTAAAGGTGTCCGATTCGGACACAGGCTTATTTTAAGGCGAAAAAGAACCGTCCAAAAGTGAAGTAGTTTTGGACGGTTCTTTTTTTATTCGGTTTCCTTGTGTTTTACCCAACGGATGTCATAACCCATGACTTTTGCCATTTTGACCGCTTTCCAGTATGGAATAGTTCCTTCGTTGACTTGCTTTGTGGTGGTGGGATAATAATCTTTTCGATCATCGTAGGCGGCATTCATTCTGTCCACCGCCATTTTGATATTGCCACCCGCCGCCGCAAGCTGACCTTTGATATAATTTTTGATTTCGAGGATTTCATCTTCTGGGATCATACTGCTCCCTTTCATGTGCATCGCTCCTTTTTATTGAATAGCCATATTTCATTATTATAAACGGCAAA
>JAGBMX010000124.1 GCA_017634675.1 Selenomonadaceae bacterium
CGAAGGAGGCTTCGCGATTGCTCCAAAGTCCTGTTGACCTATGTGTTGTAAGGTTTTCTGCTCAATTTCGCGAAGTATTCTACTTCACGAAAGTAATAAATTGTCTACGAAAAATATAGGCGAGCGGTACAGGTTGTTGACAAATTCACTTAAAAATACTTTTAAATGCGCTAAATTACATTTAAAAGTATTTTGGCTCTATAAAAAATGTTGCAGTTGTTGCTCCGGCAACAACTGCAACATTTTTTTATTTCAATATATAAACGGTAACATCCCGTCTTCCGAACCGCATTGCTTCAGAGTAACTTTCCATGCAAAGGTCTATCTTACTGCCTCTTATAGCGCCGCCGGTGTCCGCCGCTATGGCTTCGCCGTAACCTTCTATATAAAGGCGTGTGCCAAGAGGAATAACTCTCGGGTCTACAGCAGCTACACCATAAGTTGCGGGAATTCCCATTGCGGTAACGCCGTCTCCGTTGCCATCCCCTGGAAGATATGCGCTGGCTTCCATTTCGATTGTGTCAGTATATTCCTGAACGCCTCTTGCCGTTTCAATCCGCTTTTTCTTAGCTTCCTCTATGGCAGCTCTCTCGCGGGCGGCCTTTAAGGCTTTGTCCTCCAAAAATATTTCCATATTCGCCTTTAAAGTAGCGTCAAGTCCTATGCTTGATACGTATTTATCCATATCGTAACCTTCAGACTTGAGAAAATCACGAACGCTTCTTACTTGAGCCTGATATTTTACGGGTTCCTCTCCTTCAATCTTCACGGTAACGGGAACGGCGCGAAGCACTTTTATTTTTACATCGTTGCCGTCCTTAACAACAATGTATTCGTCATTCTCGTTTAAAGTTACGCCTATATTGTTAAAAATCTCCTCGGGAGAAACCTTTGCAGTATGCGCTTCAATAGCTCGACCATCAACGTTAATCGTAACGTGCTGAACATCTTTAGACGTAAAACCGGTAGTAAGCATCATGAAAGACACTGCGCAAAGCCCCACCATAGCTTCTTTTTCCATGCGTTTTATAAAACCGTATTTTTTTACTTTCCCATTCCTTCTAATCATAAGAAACCCTCCTTCCGAGGTTTTTGCTCTCCTAAATCCATCACTACGTTAAAACCTCATCAAATCTTGGCGTTAGTTTCCCATCTAAAAATGAAAACAAACTGAAAATATTGCTGATTTCCTAGTTGTCAGAATAGTTTCAAGGCATTTTGCATAAAAAAAACCATTTCCATAAAATTTTTAAATTTCTTGTTTTATGCGAATTGAATAGGGTTTTACAAAATGGCATATTATAAAAAAGCCTATAAATAAATACTAATCTGCCATAGTTTTTTTGTATAGCAAACGATTAGATTTTTTTCAGAATTTAAATTTTACCAGATTTATGGATTTTTATTACTTTATTCCTATGGTTTTGCAGGAATTTTCTTTTTTACGCCGAAATATTCCCGTAATAAAAAAAAACAAAAGGAGAGACGTCTGTGGACGTGTGTAAAGAACTTACCGACGAGGCGCTTATCAGGGCTTATAGGGAAGATGCGGACAACATGGCGCTTACGGAACTTTATAGAAGATACAATCACATGATAAAATCCGTAGGGCATCATTATTTTCTTTTAAAGTCCGGCGACGAAGATTTGTTGCAAGAAGGCAGACTTGGTTTTTTTAAAGCGATAAAAACCTATGAGCTTACAAGGCCCATTCCGTTTTCGGCTTTTGCCAAACGTTGCGTCAGATGCCAGTACATTTCGGCGATAAAGACCGCAAACCGCCAAAAACATCGACCGTTAAACACATCCGTATCCCTTCACGCCATGATTAGATTGCAAGATTCGGATGTAACCTTCTTGGACATCCTAACGGACGAAAAGAAAATCGAAGCGGCAGATCATATAATTGAAGCGGAGGATTATGAAGTTGTAAGAGTTTTCATAGAGCACGTTCTCTCAAAAGTCGAATATACGGCTGTGCTGTATTACCTCAGCGGCATGAGTTACGACGAAATTGCGGACGCTATGAAAAGAAGCGTAAAATCCGTTGACAACGCCTTGCAACGGGCAAAAAACGCCATCCGCGCAGGATTAAAGAAACGAAAAGACATTACTCTTAATATGCTTCGACATTATTTTCACGAATTGATATTAAACAGCGACATCAGACGCTATAACTAAACGGAGGAGATTTTTATGCTTACTCTCGGCAAAACAGGTATAACCACCCCGCAGAACGCTTTCGGCGCGCTTCCTATCCAAAGAGTGGATATGGAAACTGCGAAAAAAATTTTAATGAGAGCCTACGAAGGCGGGATGCGATATTTCGACACGGCAAGAGCCTATACGGACAGCGAGGAAAAATTAGGGGAAACTTTTTCTCATATGCGGGATAAAATTTATATCGCGTCAAAGACGATGTCTAGAAATCCCGAAGGATTTTGGAAAGATTTGGAAACCTCTCTTAAACTTTTAAAAACGGATTATATAGACGTTTACCAGTTCCACTGCGCCGATACGGTGTATGCGCCGGACGACGGATTCAATATGTACGAGTGCATGCTAAAAGCGAAGGAAGAGGGAAAAATCCGCCATATCGGAATAACGGCGCATAAAATCGGAATTGCCGAGGACGCCGTAAAAAGCGGACTGTACGAAACTTTGCAGTTCCCCTTTTCTTATATATCCGGAGAAAGAGAGACAAAACTTGTTAAACTCTGCGAAGAACATAACGTGGGTTTTGTCTGCATGAAGGGACTTGCCGGCGGACTTATCACCAACTCAAAAGCTGCGATGGCGTTTACGGCGCAATTTAAGAATGCGCTTCCCATCTGGGGCATACAGAAAATGTCGGAGCTTGAGGAATGGCTTTCCTATATGGATAACGTTCCCAAGATGACGGATGAAATTCGGGAATTTATTAAGAAGGAAAAAGAGGAACTTGCAGGCAACTTCTGTAGAAGTTGCGGTTACTGTATGCCCTGTCCGGTTGGGATAACCATAAACCAATGCGCAAGAATGTCTTTAATGCTTCGCCGCGCGCCATCAAAAATGTGGCTTACCGATTACTGGCAGGCCGAGATGAAGAAAATCGAAAACTGCCTCCACTGCAACAAATGTATGTCACATTGCCCGTATGAACTTAATACCCCCGAACTTTTGGCGAAGAATTACGAGGATTATAAAAAGGTTTTAGCCGGAGAAATAAAAGTGCAATAAGGAGAACACTATGTACGCTATAATCGACGTTGGGTCAAATACTGTCAGACTTAACATTTACAAATACGAATTTGGGCGGCTTTCCTTTGTGCTTAGCCGCAAAGAATCCGTAGGGCTTGCTTCGTATGTAAAGAACGGCGCCATGATGCGGGCGGGGATTCATAGAGTAGCGGCGGTGCTGGCGGAATTTCGCGAGTTGTTGGAAGATTTAAGCATCGAACACATTTACGCCTTTGCTACGGCGGCGCTTCGCAACGCCACCAACAGCAAAGAAGCCGTGGAAGAAGTGGAAAATCGTTCGGGTTTAAAGCTTGACGTTATCTCGGGCGAAGAAGAGGCGCGTCTTGACTTTATCGGCGCGTCTACCGCCGTAAACATTACGGACGGGCTTTTGGTGGATATAGGCGGCGGCTCCACCGAACTTGTGCCTTATAAGGACGGGAAAATGCTTCACGCCGTCAGCATCCCTATGGGGTCTTTAAACACTTACAACAACTTCGTATCAAATATTCTGCCCACAAAAGCGGAACGCAAAGCAATAAAACAAGCGGTGCTTGTCGAAATCGGAAAACACCCGGAATTTGAAGGCGGCATTTACCCCACTATCTGCGGCGTGGGCGGTACTGCAAGAGCGGCGAATAAACTGAATATTGATTTGTTTCAGCTTGATATTGGAAATTCAAAGATAAAATCGCCCAACCTTAAAAAGATGATAAAACTTTTGGAGAACGACGAGAGCAAGTTGGTGCCGGTAGAAACTTTGGATATCTTGCTCAGAGTCGTGCCTGACCGTGTAAGGACGCTTTTGCCCGGCATGATAGTTCTGTATACCATCGCCAAATACTTTAAGAGCGACATTATAGAGGTAACGAACGCGGGAGTACGCGACGGATATTTAAGGGAGCATGTTTTGCCTAAAGCCGAATGATTGGAGGAGAGCGGTATGGCAAGGGCTGTTGATACAAGTTTTACGCAAAACCGCGAACTCTCTTGGCTAAAATTTAACATTCGCGTGCTTGAAGAGGCTATGGACGAGAGTACGCCTCTTTTTGAACGGTTGAAATTTGTAGAGATTTTTACCAGTAATCTCGACGAATTTTTTATGGTGCGTGTGGGAAGCCTTACGGATTTAAACAGACTTAATCCCGAAATGCGGGAAAATAAAAGCCTGATGACGCCTAAAGAGCAGCTTGATACGATTTATTCCACCTGCCGCGCCATGTATAAGCTTCGGGCTAAAGTATATGACGAATTGCGGGAAAAATTTGCGGCGGAAGGGTTTGTCCATAAAAGAATGGACAGCCTTCTGCCGGAAGAATTGTCTTATGTTAAGGAATACTTAACTGAGGAAATTCTTCCCGCATTGTCGCCGCAGATAATAGATGCACATCATCCCTTTCCGCAACTTGTCAGCATAGGACTCTATGTGGGTGCATTGTTAAAGTATAAACGTAAAGTGACTCTAGGCATAGTTCCCGTGCCTACGGGATTATCTCGCATGATAAAACTTCCGGGCGGCAGGTTTTCTTTTGTGTTGCTTGAGGATTTATTGTCTTATTTTATAGAACTTATCTTTCCCACATACCCCATAATAGACAGCGCGGTGTTCGCCATAACGAGAAACGCCGACGTTCACCCCGACGACGAGGAGATTGAGCTTGAGGATTATCTTGAGCAAATGCGCCGCGCGTTAAAAAAAAGGCGGAGTTTGTCGCCCGTGCGTCTTGAAATTTCCTGCATGGGAGATTCTTTGTTGGCTCCGTACCTAAGAAAGCGAATTTCTCTTTCAAAGTCCGAGATGTTCGTAATAGGGGCGCCCCTTGACCTTAAATTCTTATATCAGCTTCAAAACGAATTTACCGAAGAAGAAAAATCGCGGCTCTGTTACGCTCCCTGGAAACCCCTGACGCTCTCCGAACGTTTCGGGGGCAACGTGTCACTTATGAACGAAGTGGAAAAACGGGACATACTGCTTTCTTATCCCTACGACGATTTCGGAATATTCTTATCATTATTAAAAGAAGCGGTATACGACAAAGACGTGCTTTCAATTAAAATTACCGTGTACCGCATAGGCAGCAGTCACGCCAAACTCATGAGCTATTTGATTTTAGCCTCCGAAATGGGAAAAGACGTGACAGTATTATTAGAGCTTAGGGCGCGTTTTGACGAAGAAAACAATATGGGCTGGGCAAACGCTTTGAAAGAAGCGGGTTGCCATATTTTGTACGGGTTTGAACACTACAAGGTCCACGCCAAAATCTGTTTTATCACAAAACGTGGCGAGGGTAAACTTTCCTATATTACCTATATCGGCACGGGGAATTTCAACCAAAAAACCGCCGCGCTATATACGGATGTCGCGCTGATAACCGCCGATGAAAACATAGGCAGGGATGCGGCGGCGTTTTTTATAAACATGGGCATTTCCAATCTTAAAGGCGATTATCACGAACTTTTGGTTGCGCCATACGGGCTTAAAAATCGCATTTTAGAGCTTATCGAAGAAGAACAAGCCAAAGGAAAAGACGGTAGTATTATCTTAAAGATGAACTCTCTTACAGACAGAGATATTATAGACAAACTCTCCGAAGCGGGCAGAGCGGGCGTTCGGATTAAGATGATAATAAGGGGTATTTGCTGTCTTTTGCCGAATGTGCCGGAAAAAACCGAAAATATTTCGGTGAGAAGCATTGTGGGGCGGTTTTTGGAACACGCCAGAATTTTTGTATTCGGTAAGGGCAAAGATGAAAAAGTATATATTTCCTCTGCGGATTTTATGACAAGGAACACGGAAAAGCGGGTGGAAATCGCCGCTCCAGTCAAGGATAAGAAACTTCGGGAGGAACTTATAAAAATTCTGGAATTCCAACTTAAAGACGATAAAAAGGCAAGGTTTTTGACTTCACAGGGAACGTACGAAAAACCCGAATCTAAAAATGATTTTTCCGCCCAGGATGCTTTGATGCGGGATAAGCGGAAGTAATCGAAGTTTTTTGATAATTGCTGAAACAGTAAAAAATGATTTTGTGAAAATATTTTCGTTAAAAGGAGTGAGTGCAATGCCTTCGACTCAATTAGGCAAACGAATGTCATGGAACGAAATCAAAGCTGTTTTTCCTCATCGAAATGTGGGATTGGTGGATTGCGTCCCAAATCGCTATAATATTGTTTCGGCGATTGTCAAATATACCGATAAAGACAAAACCTATTCAGAATTAATTCGTATGGCAGTTAACAAGGAAATTGTCATGCGATATACAACAATGGATGAGGACGATGGAATACAATAAAGATTCGTTTGAAATATGTTTGGCAAAAGGATATTTGCGTCCAATTATTGAATTATACGAAATACCGACTCTGATAGACACGGGAGCAGTAATACCCGTATTTTCATTTACCGAATCGGATATGAAAGACATTTTTAACGCCACATTGATAAAAAATGACGTAGAAATAACAGGATTCGGTGGGAACGATAAAGGCTCGGTTTACTCAATTCCCGATTTTTCTATAGGCTCGATTACTTTCAGTCCCTTTGAGGTTTTTGTGCCTGAAATTTTGCGGATTAAATACCCTATATTACTAAGCGCGCCTGTTTTTTACGGAACTGTCTACGAGTTTGATACTCAAAGCAGTCTTTTCAAAGTCAGTTGGGGAGACGATTATCCGAAAAACAGAAGTTTCAAGATTACAAAACTAAAAGGAGAATTATACCCTCAAGTAAACGGCGTGCTGCTGCAAATTTCAGATAAATAAACAAAAATTCCTCAACTACGAAAAAGGAGTTCTCCACAAAAGTTCTCCACAAAATCTCATTAAATCTAAAAAAAACTATTGAAAAAAAAAAATCTTGTGTTATAATTATATTCGTTACGGCGCCTTCGTCAAGTGGTTAAGACACCGCCCTCTCACGGCGGGTTCATGGGTTCGAATCCCATAGGCGTCACCATAAAAAATTTCAGCCGAGGATTGCCCTCGGCTTTTTTGTTTACTCTAATTTCCATTTTTGCATAAAAAAGAAAGAAAATCATACTTAGTTTCACTTTTTAATTCTCAGTAAAACTTGCACGAAACCAATCGCGGTTTAAAACCTTATAAACCTTAAAATTTTAAACCGCGATTAGTCTCAGAAAAAATCACACTACATGAACACGAATGGAATTAGTATTGCCTTCTTCGCTTTTAATGCCTGCCGTTACTATTGTATAATCCCCGGGTTTCACATAACCGTGAGAAAGAGCGCCGTCGGCGGCTTCTTTAATCATACCGGCGTTATCCGGACCTTCCCACATCTTACCCAAAATCGGATATACGCCCCAACGCAAGTTTACTTTTCGAAGCACCTCTTCATTTGGGGTATAAGCGATAATCGCCGCTTTCGGGCGAAAACGCGATACCGCTTCCGTAGTATATCCGCTTAAAGACGGAGTGATTATTGCGGCGGCTTCTAATTCGTATGCCATTTGAACCGTAGCGTGAGCTATGGCGCGAGTGCGAGAGTGTACTTTTTCAATGCCTTGCTGCGTGAGAAGTCCTCGATAGCTCAAACCTTCTTCCATACGTTTTGCAATCTTTGCCATCGTAGCGACAGCTTCCACGGGATATTTGCCGTTGGCCGTTTCTCCCGAAAGCATAATCGCATCGGCTCCGTCCAATACGGCGTTACCTACGTCCGAAACTTCGGCGCGGGTGGGGCGCGGATTATCCGTCATGGATTCGAGCATTTGCGTTGCGACTATGACAGGCTTGCCGACGCGGTTGCATTTTTTCACGATTTCTTTTTGTATGATAGGCACGTCTTCCGCCGGAATTTCGACTCCCAAATCTCCTCTTGCCACCATAATTCCATCTGAAACGTCAAGGATATCGTCGAAATTTTTTACTCCCGTTAAATTTTCTATTTTAGATAAAATCTCCATTTTACCATTATGAGATTTTATAAGCTCTCTTATAGCTTTTACGTCTTCCGCTCGCTGAATAAAAGAAGCGGCGACGAAATCAAGACCCTGCTCGCAACCAAAAATAATATCCCGTTCATCCTGAGCGGATATTGGGGGAAGGTTAAGGGCAACTCCGGGAGCGGCGATACGCTTCTTGTCGCTCATTCTGCCGGAATTTTGCACAGTGGTTATAATGTTTTCGCCTTCAATGGCGTCTACTTTAAGGGCTACCAGACCGTCAGCCAATAAAAGGGTATTGCCCGGTTTTACTTCCTGATAAAGATTCTTGTAGCTTACGGAAACTCTGGATTTATCGCCAAGTTCCCCGTCATTTGTAAGTATAAATCGTTGACCGGCATCAAGATAAACGGGACCGTCTGAAAAATCACCAAGCCGCATTTCCGGTCCTTTAGTGTCAAGAATAAGGGACACAACGGCGCCGGTCTTTTTTGCAGCCTCTCTTACCATGTTTATACGATAAAGATGACTTTCATGATCGCCATGTGAAAAATTGAACCTAGCGCAGTTCATGCCGTTTTCAATGAGCGCCTCCACAACGCCCTCCCTTTCGGTAGTAGGTCCTTGAGTGCAGATAATGCGTGTTTTACGAAGCATAAATATCCTCCCTTTTAACTCTTTAACCTAACGCCTTACACAGCGTCTCTCGCAAATACTCCCCTTTAACGACTTTTTTTTGCAAAACTTCCAAATTCACCAAAAATTCTTCATAATCTTTATCTGTCATATTCTCGATTTTATGCGGAATTTCCTCCAATGAGTCAACGCAAAATCCGATATTGCTAGCTTTGATAAATTTTGCAATCGCCGCCTCGTTCCATGTTATCACGGGTAAACAGGCGGCTATGTATAAAGAAAGTTTATGGGGATTGTTGTACCTTAGATATTCGCCGAAACTCCCCGCGCAAGTTGATACGCTTTCCCCATCCCAAACAAGACCGAAACTTTCCGTTAATTTATGGGGTATAACTTCGGGGGAAAATCCTCCGATGTAATGCAGGTTGGCGGCTTTCAAGTTGGGATTTTCCCCGCCGTACAGATGAAAAGTCGCATCAATACCGGCTATATTTTCATCTTGCAAGAACGCGCTTTTTTGCAAATTTCCCGGGAAAGCTACGGTTTTACCTAAATTTCTTTTTATATTTGGAATATCCGTTAAAAGATAATCAAAGAGATTAAGCTCCGTCGTTTTAGTCGTCACGCCTAACTCTTTTAATCTTGCGGTCATAAATTCGTTGTGCGTTATCAAGAGTTTGGCGGAGTTTAAAAAGTTAATCTCTTCGCCAACAGAAGTTTTGCCGAAATTTCTAAGCGCATCAACATCGTGCAAAAGCAAGGTCGTTTCATTTTGCAACGCGAATTTTTTCAGTACTTTATTCGTTATCCTGTCAAAATAAAACGGATACTGCAACAACACGTTTTGACCCTTAGTGAATGTCAATTTCTTTAATTTGCTCAAATAATTCGGCGAAACCTTATCCTTTAATTTGGCAAGTTTAGAGGAATAGTTCTTTATCTCAATATGCAAAAGTTCCCCGCAAAACTCGCCGATAATCCTATCTGCATCAAGTCGCGCCTTGCTCCCCGCGTGATTCGCTTTTAGCGGGGTTTCGCTTAAATAGTAAGTCATTTTGTCACCTGTTTTTAGTTTAAGAACGTCCTTGTCTTTCAAAATTGTTCCTCCGTCGTATTACGATATGTTTTACATTTGATAAAACACGCCGTTTAACTGCACACATATCTTATCAGATAGGTTTTTTATCAAAAATTCGTTATTCTTCAAATTTTCATCAGGAACTTTGAAATTCATCTTACCATCAATCGGATCGATTTCATATTTTACATTTAAAAACATGGTAGAACTAAACAGCAAAGGATATGCAATATCGCTTTTATGCGGGACAAATACCTCTATCGTTTTAAAATGTAATTGCTTGATGAAAAAATTTGAAAGAGAAAAAATATCCTCTTTAATTTTTCCGCCGCCAAAACCGCCAAAAGATTTGTCCGTATAAATGGGGACGCCTCTAAATCTATTTGCAACCACATTGCGAGGAATAGAGAACACGGGTACTGTTGCGCCGGTATCAATAAGAGTCAACAAGCCGTAAAGTATGATGGTAGGTCGCGCATATTCCGTATCTAAATCCAGTGAAAAACTTACCATATGCGAATCCTCATATCTTCTTCGGGTGCAGTATATCGAAGCGAGATTTCACCGTCTATAGCTCTGCCTACCATTTCATCGTAAGGCATTGTTTTGTTTGTATATTTAACTATCGCTGTTTTAAAATTTACAGGTTGCGGTTCGCAATCAACCAACCCCACCACTTGCTTGGGATAAGCCTTTTTTATCTCTTCCCATGTCATGCGCTTCATGTTCATTATTCCCATCTCCCATATTTAAAAATTAGTTTGAGCTCCCCATTATTTTACATCTTATACTCGCCGGATTTAAAAACGCTCATCCATTGCAATACTATGTCGTCTTTGTTTAACTCGATAAAAGCTAAAATAGCCTTCAGGTCTTTAGACGGTATTTGACTGTTATTATGCGCAAGTTCTATACCGTCTTCTTTTATCCATACCTTGGTCGCATCTTTTTGAGGATCTCCTTTTGATATGTGAACATGAATCGGCTCTTTGCCATCGCCGACCCAAAAATAAACGCAATATCCCAAGTAATCAGCAAGAGCCTTCGGCACGAATATTCCCCCTTGCCATATCCCATATCGTAAGGGCATTGTTGAGCAAAAATTTTTTTATTTTCATTAAGTCCGTTTCGAGAAATCCGTAAGCGTGAGTGCAATAATTAGCGGGAAGTGTAAACCTTGCGTAAGTTTCAAGGTCGTTTTCTTTTTCAACCCGTATTTCTATATGCTCGCAACCATTGCCGTCGGTATACAGTTCCATAATATTTATCAGTAAGTTTCCGCCTTCACGGTATAATTTGCAATACTGCATTTTTATTCTCCTTTATGCGTTAAGAAAAAACTTCTCCACTTTCCCCGCTTCATCCTCAACGGAATAACCCGCTTTTGCTATCAATTCCGAATAATCTTTTCGCTCTTTGTTTTTTACCTTCAAAATTTCTTCTGCCCAAATTTTTGCATTATCCAATGGCAAAAAATTAGCAAGCGGCGTTATATCTAAATCTTTTGGCAACGCATCCGAAAAAAACGAAGGCGCGCCCGCTGCTTGGGCTTCTATCCCTACTATTCCCAAACCTTCATAGCGGGACGGCAACAGGAAAACGTCCATAGCCGAAAACAGCTTATGAGCGTCGTTTCTCATGCCCAAAAAATATACGCTGTCCGTTAAACCCAAATCTTCAACCTGCCTTTTCGCATTCTCCAGAAAAGACATATCCTCTACAGCATCCCCCGCAAGCAACAATTTTGCGGAAGGCTCCTTCTCTTTTACTTTTGCGAAAACCTCTATCAAAAACTCGTGATTTTTCTGATATGTGAACCGCCCGGCGTGACCCAAGACAAATTCATCCTTTAAACCTAATTCGTTTCGAATTTCACTTCTATACGTTTCGTTAAACTTAAATTTTGCTATATCTATGGCGTTACGTATAACTTTAAAATCCTTATCCCCAAAAGTGACTTTCCCCGCCAATTCCGAGCAGGCAAAAAGATCCGTCGCCGATATTTTGAGCAAAAACTTATTAAAGTTTAACACGCATTTTTTTACAAAGCTTAAATTAGCGTCCATCCCTGCGTTATGGGAATGGAAAACCCTCGTCTTTATCCCGAAAAACCTTGCGGCAAAGAGCGGGAACACATACAGTAAATTATTCGAGTTTAAAACTATAGCGTCGTAGTCTTTGGCGTGTCCGACAAAAAACTTTATCCAACCGAGATAATGGGAAATAGGCGACAAATGACGAGAAGGGACGGCAAAAATTTTGCCGCCCCTCCTTGTTATTTCGTCCGCAAAAACTATCCCATACTCGCCCGTGATATTCATAAAATCATAAGAAACTTTCTTTAATTTGCGATACTGTGACATTAAATAAGTTTCAAGTCCGCCGACATTGCGGGTCATACCAATCTGTAGAACTCTCATCTTGTTGTCCTTTTGTTGTGGCTTCGCCCCAAACCCCACAAGGGGCGCTGCCCCTTGACCCTGCCAAAGGAGCTTCGCCCCTCTGGACTCCCATTTTATAAACTTACACCTTATATTTTGCAACCTGCGCTTTCAAGTTTTCTGCGCCTTCTTGGCTCATGTTGATTTTGTCCAAAATTTCGCTTGCCTTCGCCGCAACCAAGGTAACTTTTTCCGCGACGGAAGTGTTGCCCGTTGCGCTGTCGTGGGTGGCTTTTGCAATTTCGTCCATGGCGCTCTTCATTACAACAACCGCGTCCGCCAAATCCCTTGAAGTGGAGTTGCTCTTTTGGGCAAATCCTCTTAGGTAATCCGCGTCCTTACGGTACTGCGTCGCCGTTTCGTTAATGAGGTCGTAATCCTTGCTTACGTTTTCTTCCATGAACTTTAACATATTGAGCGCGCCTTTTGAAAGGTCTTGCACCGAATTTGTAACCTTCCCCGTAAGGGTTTGGATATTGCTTGCCGTATTGTGGGACTGCTCCGCAAGTTTTCGCACTTCGTCCGCAACCACGGCGAAACCTCTGCCGTGTTCGCCGGCTCTCGCCGCTTCTATCGCCGCGTTTAACGCCAAAAGATTCGTCTGCTCCGCTATCGCCGTAATGTCCTCGGTGAGCTGGTTTATCTGCTCCACGACTTTTGCGGATTCGATGGCTTCTTCAACGGAAGTCTTTGTCGCCGTATAAACTCTTTGCGCCTCGTTAGAGGATTCGGACATGGTGGCTTGCAATCGGGAAGCCCGTTCGGCGACTTCTTTTGTATAATTTTCCGTTTCTTCCGCGCCCTTGGCGTTTTCTTGTATCTGTTCGCTTATCTTTGTGCTTAAATCCTGCAAATCCGATGTGGAGGCTTCGGTTTCGTGCATACCCGCCGCCATTTCCTCCGATGCCGCGCTCATATCCTGCGCGCTGTCGCTGAGGTCGCTGACGAGTCGCTGCACATCTTCGCCCATGGCTACGCTTTTATCCGCTTCAGCCGTGACCGATGACAAAAATTCTCTCAACGAGCGTTGCATTTTATCCAAAGCGTGTACCGTGCCGCCTACTTCGTCCCGCTTGTTAAGCAAATCTTGAGGAATGTTTCCCGACAAATCTCCGTCCGCAACGGCATTCATCTGTCGCACGGATTCTTCCAAAGGGTCCGCAATATTTTTCGCTATCACAAGGGAAGACGTTGCTCCCGCCATAACGCCAAGCAAGATTATAACGGCAAAAATAATGTTCGCCGTATCGTAAGCCTGATTATTGGCTTCAAAGAGCAATTTCCCTTGAAGCACGTTGTCGGGAGTAAGCACGGCAAGATCTGCGCCTATGGCGTTTGCAGCCGATAGATTGTCGATAAGTTTAATCCTGTCTTCCGGGCTTGTACCCAACCCTTCCGATTCCTTTACCTTCGCGGTAAGGTTTGTTATATGCCCTTCCAAAGCGGCTATCGTGTCTTGTGCCCGCTTGCTCTTGTCTATCTCCTTAACCTTTGCGATATTTCCCGCTATTGACTTCAGCTTATTGGAAATATCCGTCAACAGCACCTTGCGGTTATCCACGGTGAAATTCTGCTGCTGCAAAAACGCCACGTCAAGCACTATCCAACGGAGCTGATTGTTCGCGTCGTTAAGGTACTGGGTCGTCATCAGGTTGGAATTATACATATTGTCGATGGCAAGTTTCGATTCGTGGTTGGAATAAATCCCCACCGCCGCCACAAGGCATACACCCACAAGCATACTCATGGCGAGAAGCAAAATCTTAAACCGCACGGGAAATTTGTCCAAAATAGAGTTTGCAATGGAAAACATCTTCTCGCCTCCTTATTTCAAAGTTTCGGCGGTGACGGGAGTAAACGGCACCCGCACTTCGCCTGCGGGCACTTCTCCAGTACTTCTTGCCGTTTCTATAAGCTTCGCTATTTCTTCCGACAATTTATCCGCATTCTGTTTTGCGCTGTGGCTCATCTTTCCGGCTTTAATCGCTTCAACGGCTTCGCCTTTAGCGTCCACACCGGAGATTAAAACCCCGGTCCTGCCCGCCGCCAAGAGCGCCTTCATCGCGCCCAGCGCCATCGTGTCGTTGCCGCCTATAACCCCGTCGATTTTGGGGAACATACTCATCCAAAGAGTCATGTATTTTAACGCTTCCGCTTCGCTCCAGTTTGCGTCCACCTTTGCCAAAAGCGTTATATCTTTCCTCTTGTCCAAGCAGGCTTCTTTAAAGCCCTCAAAGCGTTCCCTTGCGCTGCCTTGAGTGCTCTCGCCCATTAAATAGACGACGTTTGCGTTAGGCGGAAGATTTTTCGCCATAAATTCGCCTTGTAACATTCCGGCTTGCTTATCGTCGGATTTTACCATGGCGAATTTGCCGCCGTTTAAGTCTCTGTTGGTGGCGATAACGGGAATCCCCGCCTCGTTCGCCTTCTCAACGGCGGGAATAAGCGCGTCCGCATCCACGGGAATAAGGACTATCGCCGCAGGCTTGTTGTTTATTGCGCCCAACAACTGATCAACCTGCAAATTCGCATCTCTGTTGGAATTTACAAATTCAATCTCAACGCCTTTGGAAGATTCTCTCGACTCCACGCCTTTTAACACGCTGCCCACAAAGGCCGTCGCCTCCGTATGGGACGCATAAAAAACCTTATTTGAAGAAGCCGAACCGCCGCAACCTGCAATTAACGCGCTTGCAGCGAATAATGAGGCGATTAACATGGATTTTTTTGCATTCATGGATTACACCCCTTTAATCTCTCCCGCAACCTCATAGCGGGTAATTTTATTCTAACTAGATTATTCTATAAAAAAAATATTTTTCCTACCAAACATCCAGAGTTTTTTGCGAAAATTTTCGCAAGATATATCTCCAAACAAAAAGATATACGAAATATAGTTGAACCTTTATAATCGTTTTGTTACAATGGTAAAAATTCTTGGACAATTAAAACGCATTAATTCTATTCAGAAAGGATGTTAAAAAATGCGTAAAAACTTTTTCATTTCTATGTTTGTCTTTTTTACATTTATTGTTAATGGTTATTGCCAAGCGGAGGATGCTCCGATGATAGTTGACCGACCCATATTATGGACCAAAGAAAGAGAAGCTTTGACTAGGGAATATGCCGTTTTACATTATGGAAAAACCGAAACCACAATTATCCCGCAAGCCGTTGTAGTACATTGGACGGCTTCCAATACTTTTCACTCTGCGTATAATCATTTTTTCAAACCAAAATCAAGCGACGGAGAATTAAACGTAGCATCTCATTTTATCGTTGATCGCGATGGGGTTATTTATCGTCTTACTTCAGAAACAGCCCTCAACAAACACATTATAGGTTATAACTGGTGCGCCATAGGAATCGAAAATGTGGGCGGCGTAAACGGCAACGAAGATTTAACCGACGAACAGCTTAAAGCCAATATCTCGCTTATTCGCTATTTGAAAGACAAATATCCTACCATTCGATATTGTTTCGGGCATTATCAACAATTAGAGGCAAGGAAAACAGGACTTTATATCGAAAATGTTCCGGATTATTACGCAAGAAAAATCGATCCCGGCAAAAAATTTATGAAAAGTTTACGCACTTTTCTAGAAAACGATAATTTGATTTTTTTTGAAGAATAAAAAAAAGATGAACCCTTCGAGTTTTATGTCGAAGGGTTTTCTTCTTTTTTCTCATATAAATCCGCCAAAATCTCTATAGGATGCAGCGTTTTTCGTTTTGCGCCGTATTCTATCTGCATTCTGCAAGTCGCGCAATCGCTTATGACAGACGCTTCAGGTTCTTCGTTTATTCTGTTAAAGAGATCTTCTCCGATTTTTAATGAAATTTTTGCGGTCTCCGACTGGAAGCCGTAACTTCCCGCCATGCCGCAACAGCCGGTATTTAAAACCTTTACCTTGCTTCCGCCTTCGTTTTCCAAAATCTCTTTTGCCGGGGTGCCGATACCTTGACTAAGCAAATGACACGGTACATGGTAGAGCAAAGTTTCTTCGCTTTTTTTGGACGGGGACACCAGTTCCCCGTTTTGCTTCAGCTTTTTTAAAAATTCAAACGCATCGTATACATTGGTGCCAGCTTGAAACAAGAGTTCGTCGTCAAAAAGCTCCCCCGCTTCTTCCTTTAGCATTAAGGAACAACTGGTGCAACAAGCTACCACGGGGATTTTCTTTCTCTGCCAGTACAAAATGCGCTTGGCGTTTATTACCGAATTTTCCCACGCTTTTTCAATATAACCAGCAGACACAAGGGGAGAACCGCAACATACGAATTTTTCGTCGCGAAGCACTTCATAACCGTTTGCTTCCATTACCTTTACGAATGCCATCCCGACTTTAGGCGCATTATGTTCTATAAAACACCCCTGAAACAAAACTACCTTCTTGTTTTTTGGGGTCTGATCCAAATCCAAAAGCATATCCACAAAGGAATCTGCGGAATAACTTGGAAGTTTTCTGTTTCTTGTTACCCCAAGCATATTTAATATACCGCAATATCTTGCGATTTTTAGCGTAAAATTCGCAATTTTACTGCCAAATGGAATGGAACGGAACACATGGGATGCAAGCGAATGGTTTGAAAGCATCATGTCCCGTACTTTGTGGGGATGGGAATCGTAATACTTGCCTCTTGTCAGCATATTTATCGTTGAAACCTTGACTCCCGCAGAACAGGTGCGATCGCAAGTCTTGCAATTTGTGCAATATTTTAAGGTTTTTTCAAGATCTTCTTCCGCAAAGGCAAAGCGGTGCTGCGCAGGACCTATGAGCTTAGGCCCGACGTATTCGCCGTCGGCGTTCGTAACGGGGCAACTTGCCGTACAACCGGCGCAAGCAATACAGGCGTCGGCCATTTGGGAAAAAGCGTAACTTGCGCTGTATTCGCGTTTGCCGAAATCTTCGCTTGTGGAACGTTCATGCTGATTATCCATCGTCGCCCTCCTTTACTTTACTGATTGTACGGCGGCGTGATATGCGCTGGCAAGCGCAACGCCGTTTCCAGAGTGCTCGAAAAACAAATCGTAACCGCCTAAATTTCTGCCTATAACAAACAAATTTTCGTAGATAACACTTTTATGCCTGTCCACGGGGCGAAGAGCGTTATCCGTCATAATCCCCGCCGTAGCAAAACCTTGAGGGCATGAACCAAACAATTTTTCGTTGCTCCAATTCTTTTCCCCCTCCGGCATCCAAACCGGCAATCTGAAAATGGATTCGCGAGCATTGTTAAAACTCTCAAGGGTAATACCGCCGCCCAAAAAACCGCCGGTAGCAAGAATAAACTTATCTCCCTCGTATTTTACATTTCTCGCCATGGCTTTCGCCACAACCGCTTCGACTCGGCTTTTATCGATGACTCCCCGAATTACCCTTGTATTTTCAACATAATTGATGCCTATATCGGAAAAAGCTCGACAAAATATGCGGACAAGCCGCATACCGTTTACGGAAGAAGGAAGACAAGTCGTTTCTACAACGGGAGTTTTAAGGACTTCAATTAAGGCTTTGTACGCCTTATCCCCTCGTAGTCCCAAAATCTGCGGCAGAAGAAAAACGACCCCTTCTTTTGCGTGAGGACGAAGTTCTTCGACTAATTTATCAAAGCCTTCCTTTAAATCGACCCTTTTCGCCGCATCAATGGTGCTTACATCTCTAGCTCCGTTAATGGACAAATCGATTGTTATGTTCTCCAGTTCAATCCCTTGAGGCAAATGTTTCGTTAAATTGTCCCGCAAAATATCCCCATAAAAATCCTTTAATCGCTCAACATCCACAATTACAATTTTTTTTGCGTCGAATAGCGCCGCCCCGTTCATCGAATACGGCACATAAGACGTGGATTTTAGAGTGCCTATGGGAGTTGAGACTTTTATTACGCCGTCTAAATCCCCGCAATACGGCAACCCATAAGACGAAACAAGGGATAAAAACTCCTTTGTTGCAGCTTCGATATTTTTTATGCCGATTTTTTTATAGGGATGTGTTTCGGGTAAACTTTCTATTGCCTCCCTAGGCGACGTTACGGGAGTTTTATCTTTGGTATAAGCGAGTATGTCGATGCAACCGCTGTTTTGAGCAAGGGTGCCTGCGCCGCTTGCCAAGAGCGTAACGTCGTCGCCTCGTTTTTTCGATATATACGCCGCCATGAGTCCCGCAAGTCCGCTGCCTATGACTATTGTTTTCATGGCATCTCTCCTTCAATGTTAAACGAAAGTTCGTAAATGGCGCGGGTGAGTTCGGTTTCACGCAGCGCATTACCAAAGAGCGCAGGACGTATTCCTTTCCATCTGCCCTCTAAAAATCTTCTCATCTCTTTTACGGCGTTCACTTTGCCTTTCTTTACCCTATAATAAGCGGCTGCGGCTCTGAGAGCGCAAAATGCCCCTTGACAGGTTCCCATTCCGATACGGGTGCGACGGCGAAGATCGTCTAAATTATGGGTCGTTTCCTCGTTTGCAATCTCCTCTACCTCGGCAAGGGTGATATTTTCACATTCGCAAACGAGAATACGCTTTGAAGGGAATTTTTTCAACGCCTTGGAAACTCTGGCAAACCGAACTCTGCCAAGTCGGTGCGTGGCAATGTCCAATCCAAAAGCCGGAAAATATTTTTTTGCCGATTCTTTTTCGTCTTCCGTAGGAGCGTTTACCAGCGTTTCTTCAGCCGTGCGGCAAGGCTCCGTATTGTTAAGTTTTTTCGCCACCTGATCCGAAAGTTTTTCAGCCATCAGGCGATATGTAGTAAACTTTCCGCCCACAATGGTAAACATTCCCCATAATCCGTCTTTTTCGTGATCGAGTATCGCAAATCCTCTGGACGCGCCCCTGCCCGCTACGCCGCCTTCAGGAATATAAAGCGGACGAAGCCCCGCGTACACCCTAAGTATGCGGTTGTTGCGAAGTCCGGGGATCATTTCTTCTCCGACTCGCATTAACCGCTCCACTTCTTCCCTTGAAGTTGAGGTGTCCTCCGGATCGTCAACGCTTATGGAGGACGTTCCCAAAATGGTAACGGGCCCGTGCGGCACGAATATGTCTCCGTCGGATGCCTTGTGCAACCTGTTTATCACTCGGTTCACAATGCGACGGTTAAAAGCTATAAGCGCCCCCTTATCGGGTTGCACCCGAACGCTCAGACCCGCAAGCGCCGCAACCTTACCGGCCCACGCGCCTGCGGCGTTTACCACTATCTCGCAATATACGGTTTTTTCTTCGCCCGTAATATTGTCTCGTAATTTTGCTCCCTTTATCTTACCGTTCTCGCTTAAAATCTCTATGACTTCGTGATAAGTCCAAAATTTTGCGCCGTAATTTTTCGCCGAAGCGATATTTTGCCAAGCCATACGAAAACCGTCTATTGCCGCATCCTGCACCAAAAAAGCCTCCGCCGCATTAGGCGAGAGCGCCGGCTCTATTTCCTTTGCTTCCGTCAAAGTTATCGGCATAACCGGTACGCCGCTTTCCTCGCAACCTTCAAGCCAAGCGTCCTTATACAGAGGATCGTCGGACGTAAGGCGCACAAACATACCTTCCGTTTCTTCGATAAAATCTGCGCCGATTCTCCTTAAAATTATATTTTCCTCTATGCACTCTTTGGCGGCTTCCCTATCTTTTGCCGCATATCGTCCGCCGCTATGGAGCAGACCATGAAATCTTCCGGAAGCGCCGTTTGTCAGATCCCCTTTTTCAACCAAAAGACTTGGAATCCCGCGCATACAGAGATCCCTTAAAATTCCGACACCCGTTGCGCCGCCTCCGATTATCAAAACCCTAATATCTTCCATACCCCGCCCCCTCTTTATTGGGGCTTTGCCCCAAACTCCGGCAGGGCGCCGCCCTGCACCCGCCAAAGGAGCTTCGCCCCTCTGGACTCCCGTTTTATTTTTTAAAACATAAAGTAGTTCACTAAGAATATTACAGACAATACATACATTAACGGAGTAAGTTTATCCCGTCTGCCTGCTGCGAAGTTTAAGAAAGTGTAAGAAATTATGCCAAAAGCAATTCCTTCCGATATGGAATAAAAAAACACAAGGGCCACTATGCCGATAAAAGCGGGAAACGCCTCCAATAAATCGTTCCAGTCTATCTTTTGCACTTGCTGAACCATCATAAAACCTACTATAACAAGTATGGGCGAAGTCGCAAATGCGGGAATCGCCAAAAAGAGCGGCGAAAAGAAAAGGGCAATTAGGAAAAGAGCGCCCACAACCACGGAGGTTAAACCTGTGCGACCGCCCGCCGCTATGCCGGAAGAAGATTCCACAAATGTTGTCACCGTGCTTGTACCGCATATTGCCGCAGCCGTTGTCCCCAATGCGTCAGCCATCAACACTTTCTTTAGATGCGGGAAATGTCCTTTTTCATCTATCATGTTCACCTTTGAGGCAACGCCTATTACAGTGCCTAAAGTATCAAAAAGATCCACCATTAAAAAAGCAAGCAATATCGTTAAAAATTTAACCGAAAACAGTTCGGACAAATCAAACGCCATAAAAGTTGATGATATTGACGCCGGCATAGATACTATATTTTCAGGTATTACGCTGTAAAATCCCGCTTCGGGATTTGGCACGTAAAAACCCAAGACTTCCGATATTATGCCTATGAACCATATAAGCAGGATGCCTATAAGGAGCGCTCCCCGCACTCTCATAACAATCAAATACGAAGATAACAATATGCAGATAAGAGCGAACAACACACTTACGCCTTCGGAGGGAAAAGTGCCTTTCATTATCGAATCCTGAAAGGAAAAAGCGCCGATTAAAGTGGGAGTCTGCACAACTATATGAGCGTTTTGCAATCCGATAAAGCACAGAAACAATCCTATGCCAACGGTAAGCGAATGTTTTTGGGATACGGGTATTGCGTTAAATATTGCCTCTCGGATGTTTCCCAAAGTCAGCAATATAAAGAGCAAACCTTCCACAAAAATTGCGCCCAAGGCTTGCTGCCAAGTGTAGCCCATAGTTATCACAATGGTAAACGTAAAATAAGCGTTAAGCCCCATTCCCGCCGAAAGAGCGAAAGGCATATTGGCGTAAAAAGCCATTATAAAACAAGCGATGGCAGATGCAATCGCCGTTGCGGTAAATACTGCCCCGGCATCCATTCCCGTTGCGGAAAGCATAGTGGGATTCACGGCTAAAATATACGCCATAGTCATAAAGGTTATGATGCCCGCAGTAAATTCCGTCCTTACATCGGTTCCACGTTCGCTGAGTCTAAAAAATTTCTCCAACTGAATCTCACGCCTTTCGTTGGTGTGCTGCCCCAAACCTCGGCAGGGCGCAACCTTACGGCATGTAAGCCTCTTAGCGCTGAAGCGTTAAAAGCCTCGGTATGCCCTGCACCCGCCAAAGGACACTGCCCTTCGGAATTCCGGGTTATTCTTCTGTTAAATATGTTTCTACATCGAAAAAAAAAATCCTGCTTGATAAAAAAAATTACGAAAAAGTCTTGCTTTATCTTGCAGGATAAATAAATTTAGCGGCGAATATGTATGCGTAAATCTCATCGAAAGGATTGTACCATGAACATTTTCAACTGTAAAAAAGTAGCGATTATCTTTTTTTCTTTCAGCTTGATATGGTCCATAAACACTTTTGTCGAAGCTGCGCCTGCAAGAGACTCTTATGACAGAACGGTTCATCAAGAAACAGTTTCGACGGATAAAAAAAATGACGAAGTCCAAAAAGAAACTTTGGATAACAAAAAAGAGTCTAATACGGAACCCGAAGAACCTGAAGAAAATCCTAAAATTACCGAGAACGAAATTGCCCCGGGACTTACCGAAAAAATCTATAAATATAAATCAGACGACGGTCCCGTTACTGTCTACTTTATAGAAGCGGACAAGAATTCTTATTATATAAAATCTGCGCTTGACAGGGATTTAATACCCGGAAGACAAATCACAAGTGATATAACAAAAAGTCATAACGCCGTAGCGGGAATCAACGCTTCCTATTTTGCCGCCAACGGAGAGATAATCGGCGTTATGAAACTAGATGGAAAAATAGTGGGCACAACGTACTATGAACGGGCTTCCATAGGCGTTATGCCCGACGGCTCCTTGCATTTCGGAAAAATCAACTATCAAGGTTACGTTACTTTAAACGGCGTAACGGAGTCCGTATCCGGAGTAAATTGCTTCAGAGACAAGGATTGTCTTATCATTTACAACAAATTTTACGGCGATACTACCAAAACCAATGAATACGGCATGGAATATACTGTACAAAACGGAGTTGTAACGGCGATAAATAAATCTAACAGTCCAATCCCCCCCGACGGCGTCGTAATTTCCGTACACGGCAAAGCCATGGAAGCGTTTAAAAACATAATGGTTGGCGATACTGCGGATGTTTTCGAGACTTTGGGCGAACCTTGGGATTCCTGCAAAGAAATCTTAGGCGCAGGACCTCGTTTGATAGAAAACGGTCAAGTTCATGTCACCTCAAAAGAAGAAGATTTTCCCGCAAACATTAGCTTCGGTCGCGCCCCGCGCACGGGGTTTGGCGTTACCAAAGAGGGCAATTATCTTTTTGCGGTGGCGGACGGCAGACAAAAGGACCATAGCATAGGTTGCACATTGACGGAATTTGCAAAAATCATGCTTTCTTTTGGCGCAGTAGACGCTCTTAATTTCGACGGGGGCGGTTCCTCCACTATGGTACTAAAGGGAAACCTTGTTAATTCTCCCTCCGACGGTCAAGAACGGGCGGTCGCCAGCGCTCTTTTGCTGATGGAACGCGAATAATAAATGATGTCACCGAGTGCGAAATTGAACGTCAAAAAAAAATCAACGCAAATCCTATTCAGGAAAAAAGAAAAAGCATACGCTAAAAGCACAATTGGTATTAAACAGCTCAACAGAGGATATTTTGTGTGTTTTCTTTGCAAAAGGGTATGAACACGACTTTACGATGTTCAAGGATAGTCGATTACCTTTAATGGTTGAAACAACCGTTATTGTAGACAAAGGGTATCAAGGCATAACCAAAATCCATGCAAACACTCTGGTTCCTTTTAAGACAAGCAAAAAACATAAACTTACGCCTCATCAGAAAAAGCACAACTCTGTTATTGAAAGAAAACGGATAGTGATTGAGCATGTGAACCGTTATCTGAAACGTTTCCGCTTATTATCATCACATTATAGGAACAAGCAGAAACGTTTTGCCTTGCGTTTTTCTCTTATTGCGGGAATTTTCAATTTTCTACATCAAATATTGGTTTCCGAAATAGGTCTAATAATTTTTTTGTTTTAATACTTTACAATAATATTATCCCCGCGCCACATAGACACGGGGATAATAATAACGTCCATATAGAGAACCCGAGGGTCCAGAGGGCAATGCCCTTTGGCGGGGTCAAGGGGCAGCGCCCCTTGTGGGGTTCGGGGCAAAGCCCCGACTAAAATTACAACAAATCAAGAGAAATCTTCACAACGACTTTGGTGACGTTAGATTTTTCGCCTTCGACGTCTACACAGGGGCGATGAACGTCATCGGGATAGAGAACAGCGAAGCTGCCGGCTGCTAAGACAACGTTGCTTTCGGGGACTAATTTTTCGTAGAAAGCCACGTCTTTTTCGGGATTGTAGGCCTCTGAAACTTTAAGATCCGGGCTAAAGGGACACCAACCCATATATTCCTGACCGTCGGCGATGTATTGAATGTCGATGTATTTTTTGTGTGTTTCGGGGCGACCTTTCGCCATGTCGCGGGTCTCGTAACGCTGCACTACAGCGTACATCTTATTGTCTGCTTCAAGTTCAATGCGTCCGTTTTCGACCTTGGTAAAGTCTTTGGAGCGAAGGAAATCGAGAGCTTTTTTGATTGCCGCAGGGTAATCTTCAAAAGTGGATGCTTCAGCATGGATTGTACCGATGAACATATTATCGTCCCCCTAAAAAATCATAAACAAAAACTTTCTTCTATTTTATCTAAAATTTTCGTTTCATGCAAGATTTTATTTGAAGAAAACACGACCATTTCGTAACAAATTGTTACTATTCACGAGTAGTACAACACGGTGATGCAAAAGGCGAATTAATGCCGTTCACAGGGAACCTCTCCACCGCTTCGCGGTCCCCCTCCCCTTTCAGGGAAGGCACTACAGCAAAACAAGAGAGCCTCCCCTGAAAGGGGAGGTGCCCGAAGGGCGGAGAGGTGGCAACGTTGCCTCGGGCGCATACTTTTTATAGGAGAGCAAAGTTTACCCGTGAATA
>JAGBMX010000014.1 GCA_017634675.1 Selenomonadaceae bacterium
ACATAAACTTACGCCCAATCAGAAAAAGCACAACTCTGTTATTGAAAGAAAACGGATAGTGATTGAGCATGTGAACCGTTATCTGAAACGTTTCCGCTTATTATCATCACGTTATAGGAACAAGCAGAAACGTTTTGCCTTACGTTTTTCTCTTATTGCGGGAATTTACAATTTTCAACATCAATTCTTGGTTTCCGAATAGGTCTAATGTATTACGTTTTACTTCATGTGAAATTACAATCTACTTTTTTACTTATAGTGTAAAAAGTTTGACTTTACAAATTGTGAAGTTATAATGTAAAGGAAGGGGTGCTGAAGATGCAGATTTTAGGAGAAAGACTTCGTGAACTTCGTTTAAAAAAGGAACTAAAACAAGAAGTTCTTGTAAAAGAATTTTCGCTTGCTACAGCTACTTATAGTATGTATGAAACAGGTCAGCGAAATCCGCCACTTGAGTTATTGATTAAATTTGCAGCCTTTTATGATGTATCGACAGACTATCTTTTGGGGCGCATACCTACATATTATCCTGATGTGAGTCTCAAAAAAAATATATCGTATAGTAAATTCGATTTAATTAATACTATTTTGGAAATTCCAGATAGGTTCTGTCCTAAAATAATAAAATATATACATTTTTTAAGTTTCGATGAATCAGAAGATACAAAAGAAGTACCTCATAAAGAAAAAAAGTTTGCAATAGCATAATTTATTTTTTTCAAGTAATTGTAACAAAGCAAGGTGAGTAAAGGGGATATGTTATGCGTTTAAGTCAATTCGGACGAAAAGAAGGATTTGATGATAATTTTAAATTTGAAGTTAAGGACTTACATGGCGTTAGTGTACGAAAAAATGACGATGGTTTTTATTATTGGATAATAGATGAAAATATTTTTGATTTAAAGCAATTTAGAGATGAGTTTATTCTCAAGTACCCTCGTGAAGTAAAAGAGTTCGAGAAGCGTTATAACGAAAAATTATCCCAAGAAATTAGTTTCAACGAATTATCTCATTTTATAACGGAAAATGGGTATAAGTCTCAACAGTTATTCACTATCGAAGCCGATGTTTATAAATGTGTTAAATCGCAATTTTCCTATTATTTAGGTTTGATATTTGATGACGATAAATATAAACAAATAGAAGCTATAGCCAAGTTTGACTTTATGCCGGACGAATGTATCTCTGATATTGACGATGGAGAAGTAATCCACGATTTAATTAATAAAAGAATAAAATTAACGGGAACTGTCAGTTTTAATGAAAAAACACTAAAATTTCAATTTAACATTAAAAGAAATATCGAAATTATAGGAGAGTCTATATTATTAAGTAATTTACACTCATGGGAAAATATTTGTAAATCACGAAACTGGTTAAAATTAAATAATTCAAATCCTCCTGGACCTCTTATTCAATTTGAAAAAATTGGACTAATTTATAACGAAAGCACCAAAGGATATGAAGATTTTGACCATTTTATAAACTTAAAGTCACCTTTAATTATAAAGAAAGACATAATATTGACAGCGAATAATATTATTCAAGCAATTAATGAGTTAAATGAAGAAGGAAAATGTCAAATAATATGTATTATTCGTGGTGGCGGAAGTTTATATGATTTATATGAGTTTTCGGATTTACATTTAGTGGAAGCTGTTGTAAATTCAAAAATTCCAATAGTTATAGGAATTGGACATCATGGCGATAAAATATTATGTGCCGATGTTGCTGCGTATAATGCAAGTTCTCCAACGGGAGTTGCGAAATATATAAATTTTCTAATGGGTAACAAAAAAAAGAAAATTAGAGAAGAAACTCAAAGAGAAGAAAAATCAAGTATGAATAATGAAATTGAGCATTTGAAAAATCGTATTCGGGAATTAGAGAGTAAGATTGCCGATTTAGAAATTCAGTTAAGACAAAAAAACTCACGAGGTTTATTAGGGCGAATACTTAATACATAGCTATAATTTTTGTTTCCATTCCTGTAACTTGCCTACAAAATTTAGGGAGGAACATTCATACGAACTGTATCGACCAGAAAAAGAGGAAAAACATGGTATTATTCTTTTTAATGTACCGATGGCATTTCCAAGAAGCGTAAACAAGTCGAAAAAGGCGGATTTGAGACAAAAAAAGAAGCCTTTGAAGAAGGAACAAAAGCTCTGGCAAAATATTTCTACGGAGATATTTCAGTTTTAAATTCCAAAGTGAAATTTGGGGATTTTTTGCAAGAATGGTTGCGAATTAAATCAACTTCTGTTCGCCCCAAAACGCTTTTGACATATCAGGCTATGGTTAAAGCTATTAACGGCGTGTTGGGCAGTAAAGACTTGCAAGATATACGAGCGAAACACGTTGAGGAAACTATGATTTTCTTTAATTCTAGGGGATATTCCAAAGAAACATTCAGGATTTTGTATGCACCAATTCCAAGGGGAAGCTGGTAAAATATCAAACTTTAAAGGAGTTTGCACGGAAACATGGTTTCAATTTTCATTCTTTACGCCATACTCATGCGACCTTTTGCGCAGAAAACGGCGCTCCGTTGAAAGGATTAGCTGGAAGAATGGGACATAGTAATATTTCGATTACGGCTAATTTATATACGCATGAAACGGAAAAAATGCAAAAAGAAACGCTTGTCGCATTTCAACAAGGAATGTCAAAAAACGAAAAGCGTAGGCAAAATGTAGACAAAAAGTTTGAACCTATTGAAGATTAATGGATTGTGGGTGATATTCTTTTACAAAAAAGATGGAGAAAAAAGAAAGAGAAAAAAGAAAGTAAAGAACTAAGAAGCAGGCACCATTGTTTGGAGGTAAAAAAATGGCGGTAAGGCGCATATATGTCGAGAAGCGGCAAGGATTTTTTGATATTCCGGCGAGCGAATTGCGGGACGATTTAAGGGAGACCTTTAGATTGACGGAATTAAAAGCGGTGCGTCTTATTCATCGCTACGATATAGAGGGGCTTTCGGATAAGGAGTACGCGCTTACCCGTTCCGTCGTGTTTTCGGAGCCTCCCGTAGATACGGTTTACGAAGGGGAATTGCCGGAGTTTAAAAATTCCAGAATGTTCGCCATGGAATTTTTGCCGGGACAATACGATCAGAGGGCGGATTCTGCGGGAGAGTGCGTTCAGCTTGTGACGGGTAAGGAACGTCCCATCGTAGCTACGGCTGAGATTGTGGTCTTGGTGGGGGATATTTCGGACGATGTTTTTGAGAAGATAAAGGCTTATCTGATAAATAAGGTTGAGAGTAGGGAAGCGTCCCTTGCGAAAAAGAGCAAGCTGACGGAGGAATACCCGGAACCAAACGACGTTGAGATTGTGGGGGATTTTTGCGAACTGAATGAGGCGGGACTTCAAAAGATGTTGGACGAGCGGGGTTTCGCCATGAGTTTGGAGGATCTTGCCTTTTGTCAGGATTATTTTAAGAAGGAAGGCCGCGCCCCTACTATAACGGAACTAAAAGTTATAGATACATACTGGTCGGATCATTGCAGACATACGACTTTTACCACGGCGATAGACGAGGTGGAAATAGAGGAAGGTTTTTCGGAGCGGGCTGTGCAGGCGGCTTATGAGCTTTATTTCTGCGATAGGGACGAAATTTACGGCGAAACGGAGAGAGACGTGACGCTGATGGACATTGCCACCATCGGCATGAAGTCTTTAAAGAAAGCGGGACTTTTGCAGGATTTGGACGAGTCGGAGGAGATAAACGCCTGTAGCGTGAATGTAAAGGTTAAAGTTGACGATGATTATGAAGATTGGCTCTTGATGTTTAAGAACGAGACCCATAATCATCCGACGGAAATAGAACCTTTCGGCGGCGCTGCGACTTGTTTGGGCGGCGCTATTAGGGATCCTCTTTCGGGGCGTTCTTATGTTTATCAGGCGATGCGGGTGACTGGCGCGGCGGATCCTAATAGGCCTATAGCGGAAACTCTTGAAGGAAAATTGCCTCAGAAAAAGATAACGAGAGGCGCTGCGGCGGGGTACAGTTCTTACGGCAATCAGATAGGACTCGCAACGGGCGAAGTTCACGAAGTTTACCACGAAGGTTATCTGGCTAAACGAATGGAGATAGGCGCAGTTATAGCGGCGGCGCCTAAGGAAAATGTGGTTCGTATGCGTCCGGCGCCGGGCGATGTTGTGGTGCTTGTGGGGGGACGCACGGGCAGAGACGGTTTGGGCGGCGCAACGGGGTCGTCTAAGGAGCATACGACAGAATCGCTGACGACCTGCGGCGCTGAGGTGCAAAAAGGCAATCCTGTTGTGGAGAGAAAAATTCAGCGACTGTTTAGAAATCCAAAAATTGCAAAGACTATAAAAAGATGCAATGACTTTGGCGCAGGCGGCGTTGCCGTGGCGATTGGCGAACTTGCTGACGGGCTTCGCATTGATTTGGGCGCAGTTAAAAAGAAATACGAAGGATTGGACGGCACGGAGCTTGCCATTTCCGAATCCCAAGAACGCATGGCTGTGGTGCTTGACAGGCACGACGTTAAAGCGTTCATACAAGGAGCGGCAGAGGAGAATTTAGAAGCTACGATCGTGGCGCAGGTTACGGACGACAGTACTCTTGTAATGCGTTGGCGCGGGAAGGATATAGTTCGTTTGAAGCGGAAATTTCTTGCGACGAACGGCGTTAAACAACACGTAACCGTTAAAATCTCCATGCCGGACGGAGAATCCGATTATTTTAAAAAATTCTCCCCGGAAGTATCAAAAGCCGGAACGGATTTGGAGAAGGCTTGGCTGAATAATTTATCGGATTTAAACGTGTGCTTGCAAAAGGGGCTTGCGGAGCGATTCGATTCCACTATAGGCGCAAATACCGTATTGATGCCGTTCGGAGGCAGAAAGCAACTCACCCCCGCAGGGGGCGCAGTGGCAAAACTCCCCGTGCGTCACGGTGAAACCAATACGGCTTCCATAATGACTTTCGGCTTAAATCCGTATTTGCTTTCGTGGAGTCCTTTCCACGGCGGATTATACGCTGTTGTGGAGTCGGTTTCAAAATTGGTTGCGCTTGGCGGCGACTACAAGAATGCAAGGCTGACGCTTCAAGAATATTTTGAACGTTTGGGGAAAGATAAAGAGCGTTGGGGAAAACCTATGTCTGCGCTTTTGGGTGCGCTCTTGGCGGAGCATGAACTTCAGACTCCCGCCATAGGCGGCAAGGATTCCATGAGCGGCACTTTTATGGATTTAAACGTGCCGCCTACTCTTTGTTCCTTTGCCGTCGGCGTAACGACAAGCGAACGGGTGATGTCCCCGGAGTTTAAATATATAGGCAACAATGTTTACATTTTGAAGGCGAAGCGGAACGAGGACGAAATTCCAGATTTCACGAAACTCAGGCGAAATTTCGACGTTGTGTCAAGATTGATAAAGGCGAGAAAGATTTTTTCCGTGGCGACCGTAGGCATGGGCGGCATTGCGGCGACTGTCACAAAGATGGCGGTGGGCAACGGCATCGGGTTTAAATTTGCCAAAACAATGGATAAAGAGGAGTTGTTTGCCGCTTCTTACGGTACGTTTATAATCGAAGCGCCTGCGGATACGGATATATCGGGTGACTTGGAAGGTTGCGACTATGCGCTTTTGGGCGTTACAACTGAAGTGCAGACCATTGTTTACGGTAAGGCGTCAATTCTCTTAATAGACGCAGAAGAAGCATTAAAGAAGCCACTTGAAAAAATTTTCCCGACAGTCGTAAAGAAGAAAACGGGAGATAAAGCGACACTTGTGCCTTATACTCATGGCAATAAAATTTTCGGACGCGGCGCAAAGATAGCGAGTCCGAGGGTGTTTATCCCCGTGTTCCCCGGCACGAACTGCGAATACGATACGGCGAGAGCCTTTGAAAGAGCGGGAGCCGAAACGGACATCTTGGTGGTGCGGAATTTGACTCCCGCAGATATAGAAGCAACCGTCGAAGCGATTGTCGAAAGATTAAAGAAGGCGAAGATTTTAATGTTCCCCGGCGGGTTCAGCGGGGGCGACGAACCTGACGGCTCGGGGAAATTTATCGCCGCCATGTTCAGAAATCCGAAGATAGCCGAAGAAGTCATGAACCTTTTAAACAAGAGGGACGGTTTGATTTTAGGAATTTGCAACGGTTTCCAAGCGCTTATCAAATTGGGACTTCTGCCTTACGGCGAAATAATGCCCTTAAGGAGCAATTCGCCCACGCTTACTCACAACAATATCGCCCGTCACGTTTCCACCATGGTAACAACAAAGATTGTGTCTAATCTCTCGCCGTGGTTCAACAATGTGAACGTCGGAGATACCCATACAATTCCCGTGTCACATGGAGAAGGTCGTTTTGTGGCAGATGCGGAGGTTATCGCAAAGCTTCGAGTGGGCGGACAAATCGCTACGCAGTATGTTGACCCTAAGGGAATGGCTACGATGGAATTCCCGTATAATCCGAACGGTTCGTTAAACGGGATTGAAGGCATAACCAGTCCTAACGGCAGAATTTTGGGCAAGATGGGACATTCGGAGCGAATTGGAAAAGACCTTTACAAGAATGTGCGGGGCAATCACGACCAGAAACTTTTCGAGGCTGGAGTGGCGTATTATAGTTAAAAATGAGACATACACTTTCTTACGGGGATAAATGGCGAGAATTTGCCAACGTGGCGCTGCCGATTTTCGTGGCGCAGGTGGCAATTATCGCCACATCCTTTTTCAACACGGTAATGGCGGGGCATTTGGGCGAAGAAGACTTGGCAGGCGTGGCTCTCGGGGTAAACTTATTCCTGCCTTTTTTCACAAGTTTTATGGGGATAATCTCGGCTTTGACGCCGATAATCGCCGGCTATTACGGAGCGGGAAAATATAGGGACATAGGGTACCAAACGGGGCAGGGAATATATTGGGCGATACTTTTGTCTTTTCTATTCGTTGGAGCGGGATATGTTTTTGTCCCGAAGATATTGCCACATTTATCCCTTGCGCCTGAAGTTGAAACGATAACAAGGGATTACCTATTTTTTCTGTCTTTCGGCATACCCTTTTTCTTCGTGTTTGCGGTGCTCAAAAATTTGATAGACTCTCACGGATATACAAAACTGACTATGGGCATAACGATATTCACCGTGCCGGTAAATATCGGATTAAACTACGTTTTCATGTACGGCGCATACGGTTTTCCAAAGTTGGGAGGGGCCGGCGCGGGGATAGGCTCGGCGGCGACTTTTATCATAACCTTTTTGGTTACGGCGCAACTTGTTATGTATATGGAGCCTTTTGCAAAATATAAAATCTTTCTGAAATTACCCTTGCCCTCCTTTCGCATTTGGTTGCGTCATTTAAAGGTGGGGCTTCCCATAGGCGGCACGATTTTTTGCGAAAACAGCATATTCGGCGTGGTGGGAATTTTGATGACCGCTTACGGCACGTCGATTATTGCGGCGCATCAAGTAAATATGAATTTTACCACGCTTATGTATATGGTTCCCTTTTCGGTGAGTATGTCGCTGGCTATTTTGGTGGGTTACGAAATAGGCGCGGGACGCGAGAAGGACGCTAGGGCCTATATAAAAATCGGAAGAATATTTGCGGCGGCGTTTATAGGAATTTTGACCGTAACGGCGTTGCAGTTTAGAGAGGAAATCGCCGCCGTATATACTTCAAGTCCAAACGTGCTAAAAATATTGCCTACATTTTTAATCTACGGCGCATTTATGCAAGTAGCCGACAGTTTAAACGCTCCAATACAGGGCGCGTTAAGAGGATATAAAGACGTAAACGCAACGTTTTTATTGGCTGTGCTGTCTTATTGGGCAATAGGCTTGCCAACGGGATATGTTTTGGCGAACTACACGGATTTTCAATATTACGGCTATTGGGTAGGACTAATATCTGGCGTACTCTGCGGCGCAGCGTTGCTTTCAATGAGATTAAGAACAGTGCAAAATAAAAGATAAACCCCTCCGCCCTTCGGGCACCTCCACTTTCAGGGGAGGCTCTTTAGTGAGCATTTTAGTGCCTCTCCTGAAAGGAGAGGGGGACCGCGAAGCGGTGGAGAGGTGGCAACCTCGCTTCGAGCACTCAAATTTTGAACGTAATAAAATTTTTACCGTAAATAATAACAATTATTAAAGTTTTTTTCTCTCTCTTTTTCTTTGCTTCTTTCTTTTTCTCTCTCTTTTTTACAAAAAAGAGAGAGAAAAAGAAAGAAGAAACTTACAATATAAACACAAGAGGGAGAAAAAATTGGAGAAGATAATATTAACGGGAGACCGTCCGACGGGGAAGTTGCATATTGGGCATTATGTCGGGTCGCTAAGGGAACGGGTGAGATTGCAAAATTCCGGGGAATATGCGAAGATATTTATAATGATAGCTGACGCGCAGGCGCTGACGGATAACTTTGACAATCCGGAGAAAATTAGAGGAAGCATAAGAGAAGTCGCTCTTGATTACTTGGGCGTGGGATTGGATCCGAAAAAAGCGTCCATTTTTATACAGTCGCAGATACCTGAACTTACGGAACTCACCATGTATTATATGAATCTGGTGACGGTGGCGCGGTTGCAGAGAAATCCCACTGTTAAATCCGAAATACAGATGAGAAAGTTTGAGGCGAATATTCCCGCAGGATTTTTGTGCTATCCAATCAGTCAAGCGTCTGATATAACGGCGTTTAAGGCGACGACCGTGCCGGTTGGGGAAGATCAAAAGCCGATGCTTGAGCAGACGAGAGAGATAGTGAGAAAATTTAATGAAATATATGCGCCTGTGTTGGTTGAGCCTGATATTTTGCTTTCGTCGAATAAATCTTGTTTGAGATTGCCGGGTACGGACGGTAAAGCGAAGATGAGTAAGTCGCTTGGAAATTGCATATATCTTTCGGATACGGAAGAAGAAGTGGCGAAAAAGGTAAAATCCATGTATACGGATCCCACTCATATAAAGGTGTCGGATCCCGGAAATGTTGAAGGAAATACCGTCTTTACGTATTTGGACGCTTTTGCAAAGGACGAGGATTTTAAGAAGTATTTGCCTGAATACGAGAATTTGGACGAGTTAAAGGCGCATTATAAGAGAGGCGGTCTTGGGGACGTAAAGATAAAGAAATTCTTAAATGCGGTTTTGGAGGAAGAACTTTCTCCCATAAGGGAACGCAGAAAAGAATACGAAAAAGATCCCGCTTTTATTGTGGAAATGTTAAAAAAGGGTACGGAAAAGGCGAAGGAAACGGCGGCAAAGACTTTGGACGAAGTGAAAAAGGCGATGCGGATTGATTATTTTTCGGGCGATTTGTTCTGAAAGCATTTTTTCACTTGTAAGATATTCTCAACTGTGATAATATAAAAAAATATTTCATATTGTTATAAAAATGGTGGTGAGGGAAGATGGAAGAAACGAAGGCTTTGACCATTGACGGCATAATAAGCGCCGTGAAGGAGTATCAGCCCAGCGCAGACGCTTCCCTCATGCGTAAAGCTTACGAACTTGCAAAAAGCGCTCACGAGGGGCAGACGAGGGTTTCGGGCGAGGCTTATATAATACATCCCATGCACGTTGCGGAGATTTTGACGAAACTTCATATAGACGACGTTACTATAACGGCGGCGCTCCTACACGATGTAGTGGAAGACACCACTTATACATTAGAACAGTTGCAGGAGATGTTTGGGGCGGAAGTCGCCATGCTTATTGACGGCGTGACGAAATTAGGTCGGATAGAGTATAAGTCTAAAGAAGAATTGCAGCTTGAAAATTATCGCAAGATGTTCTTGGCTATGGCAAAGGACATTAGAGTGATAATGATAAAGCTGGCGGACAGGCTCCACAATATGCGGACGCTTAAATATATGCGGGAAGATAAGCAAAAGCGTATCGCAAAGGAGACTATCGAGGTTTATGCGCCCCTTGCCAATCGGTTGGGAATTTCTAGCATAAAATGGGAACTTGAGGATTTATGCCTCAGATATTTGGAGCCGGATACCTATTATGAGTTGGTGGACGGCGTAAGTCAGAAGCGCCGCGAGCGTCAGGAGTTTATAGACGAAGCTATAAAACAGATTGAAGATAGGCTCTCATCTTTAAAGATAGAAGCGGAGATAAGCGGCAGAGCGAAACATTTTTACAGCATTTATAAAAAGATGAAGCGGGACAACAAGGATATCAGCGAGATATACGATTTGTCCGCAATAAGGATATTGGTGCCCACCGTGCAGGATTGTTACGGGGTTTTGGGTGCAATTCACGCCATGTGGAAACCGATTCCCGGAAGGTTTAAGGATTATATTGCCATGCCTAAAACCAACGGGTACCAATCTTTGCACACGACGGTTATGACTAAAGGCGCGCCGCTTGAAATCCAGATTCGCACAAGATCCATGCATCAGGTATCGGAGTACGGTATAGCGGCTCATTGGAAGTATAAGGAAAAGGGCAAGAACTCTTTAGCCTCAAGCGATATGGATCAAAAGATGAGCTGGCTTAGGCAAATGGTGTCCTTGCAGCAGGAACTTAGCGATTCGAGGGAATATTTCGAGGCGCTTAAAGTTGACGTATTTTCGGATGAAGTCTTTGTGTTTACTCCAAAAGGCGATGTGGTGAACCTGCCCAAAGGGTCTATCCCCATAGATTTTGCTTACCGCATACATACAGAGGTAGGGCATCATTGCATCGGGGCAAAGGTAAACGAAAAGATTGTGCCCCTTGAGTATAAGTTAAAAAACGGGGATATTGTTTCGATTGTAACAAATAAAGCCAACAACGGACCCAGCCGAGATTGGCTGAACATCGTGGCTTCAAGCGAGACGAGAAGCAAGATTCGCGCATGGTTTAAAAAGGAGAAGCGCGAGGAAAACATCGAACGCGGTCGTGAAATGCTGACGCAGGAAGCGAAGCATTTGGGTTACAACCCCAAAGAAGTGGTGCGGGACGATCGCTTGTTGATGGTTGCGGAAAAATTAAATATACTTTCGGCGGAAGATTTGCTTGCCTCTATCGGTTACGGCGGAATACAGATGCCGGGGGTGCTGAAAAAACTCATAGAGCTTCAAAAGGCTGTCATTAAGGAGTATACGCCGGAAAGCGTAACCGAGATGATAGAGAAGTTCAAGACTCCCGTGAGCGGCGCAGCGTCGAACGCTAGCCATGGAATATTGGTGGAGGGCGAACGGGGCGTATTGGTTCGCCTTGCAAAGTGTTGCAATCCTATTCCAGGAGACAATATCACGGGGTACATCACGAGGGGCAGGGGAGTGTCGGTGCATCGCTCCGATTGTCCGAACGTTTTAAACGATATGCAGTTTACCCGCATGATAGAAGTCGGCTGGGACGTGGGGCTTGATAAGAGTTATAAGGTGGAGCTTGAAATACAATGCAGCGACGCAAACGGAATTTTACAAGAGCTTATTGCGGTGCCGACGGAGATGAAACTCAATATTTCTTCGCTAAACGCCAATCCCAATAAAGGGAATAAGACGAATACGGTGCTGCTCGGAGTTGACGTAAAGAACGCCGTGGAGTTGGAGCATTTGATGACAAGATTAAAGCAAGTGAAGGACGTTTATAAGGTTTCAAGGGCTATGGGATCTCAGGGTTTGTGACGCGAGGTGCGAAAATGGCGGATACTTTTACCATACACGATTTAAAGAGGAAGCTTCAAGAACGTCAGCACAAAATGACGCCGCAGCGGCAGATTGTGCTTCAAGTATTTTTGGATAACCCCGGCGAACATCTTTCTGCGGAGGATGTGAGGGACTTATTGAAGGAAAGTCATTCGGAGATTGGGCTTGCGACGATATATAGAAGTTTGGAACTTTTAAGCGAGCTTTCCATTTTGGAAAAAATAGAGTTTGGCGACGGTTGCGCTCGCTATGAGGTGACGAACGTCACGCCTAATGTTCATCATCATCATCATATAATCTGCGAAAATTGCGGCAAGGTTATAGAGTTTGAGGATGATTTGCTGGAGCCTTTGGAGGACGCTATCGAAAAGAAATTCGATTTTAAGATAAACAATCATCAGGTGAAATTCTTCGGTATATGCAAGGAGTGCCAAGAGCGTGCTCAAAATTAAGAGTATCTGCGTTCATTCGGATAGGGAGGTTATACATAAGCTGACCCATGAACTTTTGGACTTGTTTCATATAGAAACGGGAGAAGGCGAATGGGATTTTGAAGTCTTCTTGGAAATTCTTGAAAAAGAGCCGATTTTTGTAAGGACAAGGCTTAGAATAGATGATGAAGAATTTTCAAAAGAGGGCGAAGGATTCTTAAACGAACGAAGCAGCGGCGCAGTACATAGGCTTTATAAGAAACATCTGTATGAGATGCTCAGGGAAAAGTTCGGGTTTCCAAAGGCTGAATGGGGCATATTGCACGGAGTAAGACCCACTAAGATAGTTCGGCGGTATTTTGAGGACGGATTGACGGAGGGCGAGCTTTTTTCAAGGCTTACAGATGATTATCTGGTAAGCGAAGAAAAGGCGAGGTTGCTCCTTGAGGTGTCGGAGAGGGAGAAGTGGATTTTAGAGGATAGGGACGAGAAAAAAATCAGCGTATACATTGGTATTCCCTTTTGTCTAAGCCGATGCTTTTATTGCTCATTTCCGTCTTATTTATTGCCCGGCGAAAAGAAGTTGGCGGAATTTGCTGAAGTTTTTAAACGGGATTTTTTAGCCGCTAAAGATGAAATTAAAAGGCATAATTTCAAAATCGAGTGCATATATATGGGAGGCGGTACGCCGACAAGTTTGCCGAACGAACTTTTTGCAAAAATTATGGGATTGGTCGAGGACGCTTTTGTAACCGAGGATTTAAAAGAGTTTACGTTGGAAGCGGGTAGACCCGATTCCATGAGCGATGAGAAATACAATATAATTTTCAATTCGCCGGTGACAAGAGTCAGCGTAAATCCTCAAACGATGAACGAGAAAACTTTGATCCGCATAGGACGCAAACACTCGCCCGAGGATATAAAAGAAATGTTTTACGCTTTTCGCAAAAAAACGGATTTAGACATAAACATGGATTTAATCTTGGGACTTCCGGGAGAAACTGCGACGGACGTTGAAGCAACGGTAAAAGAAGTAATTGCCATAGAGCCTGACGACATAACCCTTCACGCATTGGCAAAAAAACGAGGTTCGCCGTTAAAATTGGCGCTTGACGAAAAGGAAGAAGTAATTTTGCCGAGCGACGACGAAACGAGGAAGATGTCAAAAATCGCCAATCGTTTGATACGAGAAGCAAATTATTCTCCGTATTATCTTTATAGGCAAGGCTATATGAGCGGAGGACTTGAAAATATCGGCTTTGCAAAACCAAACAAAGAAAGCGTCTACAACGTAAAGATAATAGAAGAATGTCAGACGATAATAGGGGTAGGCGGCGCGGCTACGACAAAAGTTGTGGACGAAAGGGAAAAACGCATAAAAGCGACGTTTAACCCAAAAGATTTAATAACATATTTGAGAGATATAGAAATTTACATAGAAAAACGAAAGAACCTATTAAACGAAACCTATAATTAAACGTTTGATAAAGTTTTTTTCTCTTTTTTCTTTTGTTTCTTTTATTTTTTCTCTTTTTTTACAAAAAAAGAGAAAAAAGAAAAGAAATGAAACTAAGAA
>JAGBMX010000125.1 GCA_017634675.1 Selenomonadaceae bacterium
CTGATTTCTCATTTTGTGGATATATAATAGAAAAGTCACCTTCACGTTGCCTCCCCTGAAAGGGGAGGGGGACCGCGAAGCGGTGGAGAGGTTGACCATGAACGGCACTAATTCACCTTTCGCACCACTATGTTGTATTACTCGTGAATAGTAACCATCAATTTTTCTCTGTAGTTCTATCAATTTTTCTCACACTTGACAAAACCGGAATAAATTTGTACAATCAAGGAGGTTTTTAAGTTAAATTTTGGGAGGCGGGGATAATAATGAATAACGAATATATTGGCAAAACCCCCGCGAGCCTTGATTTACCGGGGGGGGGGGAGCGCTTCTCGTAGTATAGCGGCGCTGGTTCTCCGTTTCTTTTTGAATTTTATATTGACAATATACGCGAAAAAGAAGTCGTTTTTGTGGCGGCTTCTTTTTCGCGTTTTTTTGTTGCTAAATTTTGGGGGTTATTATGGATTCGGAAGTTTTAGTCAGCATTTACTGCGCCGCATATAATCATGCGCCTTTTATAAGAAAAGCATTGGACGGAATCTTGACGCAAAAAACAAATTTCCGCTTTGAAATCGTTGTTTATGATGACGCTTCCACCGACGGAACGCCGGATATTATAAGAGAATACGTTCAAAAATATCCGAATTTGATAATACCTGTTTTAAAGGAAGAAAACACTTATTCCAAGCGTATTGACAGATGGCCGGAGCTAGAACCGTTATTACGGGGAAAATACCTCGCCTTTTGCGAGGGCGACGATTTTTGGATTAGCGAATACAAGCTGCAAAAACAAGTGGATTACATGGAATCACACCCCAAATGCACCGTATGCTACACCAACGCTTGTTTTTTGGACGATAGGCGAAGAGAGGAAGAAGATTTAAGCCAAACCTTGATGCCTAGGGATTTCCCCAATATAGACCTAGATATACGCGAATATTTAAGGGACTATATGTGCCGCAAAACAATAGGTTCAACGGCGAGCACACTTATGCGAACCGAAGTGTTCCCGCATTTTCATTGGATGAACCGCTTTAGTTTCGGCGACGCTTTTCAGGGACTTTTCTCCATAGCCGCAGGTTACTTGCATTATATGGCTGAACCCATGTCGGTGTATAGAATAAACAATCCCAATTCCTACAACGGCGTTCGGGACAGAAAGCCGCTTTTGGAGAAAAACAGGGAATGGATTAAGTATTGGGCTGAACTTCGGGACGCTCTCGCATATTTCAATATCGAAACAAAATACGAATACAACGAAGATGTGCAAAATATGCGCCAATATATACTTGACACATATATGCGGCATCTGTACGCAACAAGCGACAGGTTTATCTGGCGGCACAACTTTATTCCCGGCGTTTCCGTTATTCTTACAGGCATAGACAACATGGATAAATTAAAATTTACCATGTCGAGCTTGTTGACGCAAACTTTCGATACCTTTGAGGTTATCCTTATAATCAACAACAAGCACATAGACGAAGCTAAATCCATATACGGCGAAGCGCAAAACGTTCGGATTTTCGGCGCGCCTGCGGGGGCTGACAAAGCGACTCTTCGAAATCTGGGAGTTAAACTCGCAAGAGGTCATTATGTTACATTTATGCGTTCGGGCGATGTTATGGCGCGTGAACTGTTGCAAGTTTACGGCGCTATAGCAAATCAAAGCGGCGCGGCGATTATATATCCTACCGGGGTTTATGAAGCTGCAAATCCCGATGCAGTGAATCGACAAGAATTAACTTTGCAAACGGAGAACAATCCCGTAACGGAGCATACGGTTTTTCAATACAATCTCGCCGACAGGCTGAACAGGCTTTTTGCAGAAAGTTGGTACAAAGATATCGAAGGCGTTTGGTATAACAAGGAATTCTTGGTTGCCAACGACATAGCTTTTCATTCTTTAGAAAAAGATGACTTCAGGTTTACATTCGAGTGTTTAACTAACGAAGGGGACTGTGTGAAAACACCGATGATTGGCTATGTAAAAGTTGGGTGGGAACAAAAACTATGAAATTTACTAAACAAATTTTTGTCACATCCCCGGCATTGCCACCCATTGAGGAATATGTCGAGCATCTTAAAGATATATGGCAATCTCGTCAGCTTACCAACATGGGAAGATTTCATCAAGAGTTCCAGACGGCGCTTATTTCGTACTTGCAAACCGAACGAATTGACCTTTTCACTAACGGGCACATGGCGCTTGAACTTTCCCTGCAAGCCCTTAATCTTACCGGGGAAGTCGTAACCACCCCTTTTACTTTTGCGTCTACCACCCATGCCATCGTTCGCAACGGTTTGACTCCAGTGTTTGCGGATATAAAGCCCGATGATTTTACCATAGACCCGAAATCAATAGAAGAACATATTACGGACAGGACTTCTGCGATAATGCCGGTTCATGTTTATGGCAATGTCTGCGATGTAGAAGCGATAGAAAAGATTGCGAAAAAGTACGGATTAAAGGTGATTTATGATGCGGCGCATGCTTTTGGGGTCAAGTATAAGAATAAAGGCGTTGCGCAATTTGGGGATGTTAGTTGTTTCAGCTTTCATGCAACGAAGATTTTTCACAGCGTAGAGGGAGGCGCCGCGACTTTTACCGACCCTGATTTCGGTCGAAGATTGAGCAGGCTTAAGAATTTTGGCATAAAAAGTCCGGACTGCGTGGATGGGGTAGGCGCGAACGCCAAGATGAACGAGTTTTGCGCCGCCATGGGGCTTTGTAATCTTAGGTATGTGGATGAAGAAATAAAAAAACGAAAGAAGATTACGGAAGTGTATCGCGAAATTCTTTCGCCGATAGAAGGTATTGCTTTAAATCCTGTGCAAAAAGATGTAACTCCCAATTACGCTTATTTCCCCGTTGTGATAGATGAAAGGCAGTTTGGGGCAAGCCGCAACGAGGTTATGGAGGCTCTTGCCGAAAACGGCGTTGTGGCGAGAAAATATTTTTACCCACTAACCAACACGTTCGACTGTTTCCATGGAGAATTTGACGCAGCCGAAACTCCCGTCGCCCTTCATACAGCCAAGCGAGTGTTGACGTTGCCGCTATACGGTTCGCTTTCTCTTGACGACGCAAAAAGGATTGGTGAGATTGTAGCGGGATGCGGGGTGGGTTAGGAGATTTGATTTTTCCCCAAATGTAAAAAGTTATAAGGAGATGTGTGTAAAATGTCGAACGAGTCTATGAAAAAAATTCTGGAACAATTTGTTGATATGCAAATAGTACGTGGTGAATACCGTCAATTTATGTTAGAACGTTACCGTGAAAGCATTAAAAGGTATAAAACCATATTTTTATACGGGGGGGGGTATAGCGGTTTTGTTGCCGTAGATTTCATCTATAACGAGCTTAGTGGCAAAGAGGTATATTTTATAGATGACGATCCGACAAAACAGGGTAAAGAACTTTATCGTGGGATTTATTGTTATGGTATGGAAAAAATGTTCGGTTGCGACAGCGAATCATCAATTATATTGATTACTTCTTCTTGGTACGCCAATGAGATTTTTGAGAAGGTTTACCGTAAACCAGGCGTAAGAAAATCTAAATATAGAGTAACCGGAAAACTTGGGAAAGTAATGGTTGATAAATATTTCATAAATCTTTTGATTCCGGCTTTTGGAGGCAGTAATTTTGATTTGCAAAATTCTCAATTGCAAAAGGAAAAGCTTATAAATGTTTTCGATCTTTTGGAAGATGACATTTCAGCAGAAATATTTCTTCAAAGACTTTTCTATATATGCGGGGTTATTCCGGCAATGGCAGGATTTGCATCATATCCGCAGTATTTTCCGCAGGAGATTAAGTCGCGTTTTGTTAAAGACGAAGTTTTTTTGGATTGCGGCGCATATATCGGCGACACTATCGAAGAATTTCGCAGACAAACTAATGATGTGTTTAAAAAGATATACGCCTTTGAGATGAATTCCGACATTTATAAAAAGTTGCAAGAGTCGCCGGTTGTCAAAGACAATCGTATTGTAACCATGAACAAAGGGGTAAGCGACAAAACGGGAACAGTCCGTTACAGAAGCGACGACGGCGACAGTTCATACGCTATGTGGGATGTAAATCTCTTTGAGGCAAATTATGCCGAAATTGTCAGCATAGACGATATGGTTGAAAAAGGAGCGCTTACTGAAAAAGTAACATTTGTAAAAATGGATATAGAAGGCGCAGAGATGGATGCGCTAAAAGGGATGAAAAATCTATTAAAGCGGGATAAACCTAAACTTGCGGTTTGTATTTATCACAAAACTTCAGATTTGACGCTTATTCCTGAGTTTATAAAAGAAACGGTTCCCGAATATAAGTTTATTATAAGGCATCATAGCGGCAGTATGTCAGAAACCGTATTGTACGCTTTTATATAATGAGGTAGTTTTGGAAAGGGTGTTTTATATGACAAATATCGAAAGTTACAACAAAATTTTTATGGAAACTTTTAATGTGGAAGAATCTGCGTTGCACGATCTTCAATACCAAGGTGTGAAAGAATGGGACAGCATAGGACATATGACGCTTATTTCCGATTTGGAGGATACATTTGATATCGAGATGGAAACCGATGATATTGTGGATTTTTCCGGATATGAGAAAGGTAAAGAAATTCTGAAAAAATATGGAGTCGAAATTTGATGATGGAACACGAAGAAGGTTTTAGTCTTAACGGATATGAATTGCAAAAATATCAGCCAAATCGCTATCCATTTTTGATGATAGATTATGTCACGGAGGTTGTACCGGGAAAAAGCGCCAAAGGATATAAAAATCTTTCGAATAACGAGTGGTTTTTTCCGAAACATTTTGAAGGTCATCCCAATATGCCGGGAGCGCTGCAGCTTGAAGCTATGGCGCAAATGTTGACAGTTGCGATAACAACGCTTCCAGGATTGAAGGGTTTTGCAACTCACGCCATGAAGCATAATGTCCGGTTCCGTAAGGAAATTTTTCCCGGAGAACGATTATATATCGAATCAAAAGTTATTTCATGGAAACGAGGAGTTTGCAGGGGGATAGCAAATGGTTTTACCAATGGAACACTGGCTTGCGAAGCCGAAATGTGGATTACCATACCAAAAATATTTAAGAAATATTTACCGGATCACGGAGAACAATCATGAGCATAATGGATAAACCTCGCGCCGTGGAAAAATTTCGTAAGTTTTACAAAAGCTTACGAAAAAACGATTGGAAAATAGGGACAAATCTTAGGGTATTGGAACTTGTTTATAGCAACGCTTGTAATTTCAAATGTAAACATTGTTCAACCCGTGCGCCTTTGGGTGAAAACGCAAACGCTCTCATGTCTATAGATAAGGTTTCGTCGTTGGCGGATGAAGCCGATGCCCTCGGCATATTTGAATGGAATATGCACGGCGGTGAGTTGTTAACGAATGCTCCCATACTTTTTGAACTTATAAAGGCTATAAAGCCCGAAAGATTCTATGTTTTTTTGACATCAAACGGTTTTCTTATTACGAGGGATATTGCGTGCAGGCTTGCAGAAGCCGGGGTTAATCGTGTGTCGATCAGCATAGACAGTTTTAATCCGGAAATTCACGACGAATTTAGAGGGGTTAAGGGAGCGTATGATCGAGCAATAAAGGCGCTGGAATATGTGCAAGAAGCGGGAATGGATCCATATATGAACATAACCGTGGGGCATTTCAACGCCTTTTCAGAAGATGTTGAAAATTTGTTGCGGTACTCTAAAGAGCATGGTTATCAAACTTTTATAAACATTGCCATACCTTCGGGGAATTGGCAAGGTCACATGGAAGTTATAATAGACGATAGGGACAGAGAACGCTTGATAGAGCTTAGGAAAAAATATGGCAATTTAAATAGGGATTTGTGGAATCCTTTTGATAAAAATAAAGAGGGCGTCCTTGGTTGTCAAACCATGAGCAAGCTTTATGTTACTCCATCAGGAGATGTGTTCCCCTGTTCTTTTTTACACATTAAAATCGGCAATGTTTACGAAGAAAGTTTAAAGGATATTGTTGATTATGGATACAGTATCAAATATTTTCACGATTACAGAGAAAAGTGTTTAGCGGGGGAAGACGCGGAGTTTATAAAAAAATACATGATTGATAAAAAAATGTCAGTTATGGAGCCGCTTGACGCCAGAGAAGTATTTGGAGCAAGGGATATGGTTAACGGGAGCGAGATATGCTGAAAGGAAAAACGGCGGTAATTACAGGCGCAAACGGAGGAATCGGTCGAGCGTTGTTGGACAGATTCGCTTTTTTCGGCGCAGATATCTGGGCGTGCGCAAGAAGCGAAACATCCGACTTTGCGCTTTATTGTCGAGAGATTGCCGAAAAATATCAAAGAAGAGTGACGCCGTTATTTTTTGATGTGACAAACGAATCTGAAATGAAAGAAGCCGTAAAAGCGATAAAAGGCGAGAAACGTTCCATAGATATATTGATAAACAATGCGGGAGCGGTGCCGGAAAACAAATTGTTTCAGATGGCGTCCGTTGAAGAATGTCGCCGTATATTTGAAGTCAACTTTTTTTCCGTTGTAAAATTAACGCAAATGATTTCAAAGTCAATGATTCGTCAAAAACAAGGTTCTATTGTGAATATTTCCTCTGTTTCGGCTTTAGACGGAGAACCAGGGCAGTATGAATATATTTCGGGGAAAGCTGCTTTGATTGGGCTTACAAGGAAACTTGCAAGAGAAATGGGAATTTTTAATATCCGTATCAATTCTTTAGCGCCGGGAATCGTTGATACGGGTGTGTCAAGATTTATGGAAGAAAATCTAAAAAATCGTATCGTTGAAAGCGCAGCTCTCAAACGATTGGCAAAACCGGAGGAAATCGCTGATGTTGCAGCTTTCCTTGCATCGGATTTATCAAGTTATATTACCGGACAAGTAATAAGAGTCGACGGAGGGTTATAACACAATGACTACGGAAGCGCTTTGTTTGCGCGCTTTGAATATGCGAAAAACTGCGCTAAAGATGGCGTATGAATCCGGAATAAGTGCGCATATAGGAGGAGGTCTGTCTTGTATTGACATACTCGCTGTATTATATGGCGAGATTATGAATGTAGCGAATAGAGCATTGACTTTTGCCGAAAAAGATAAATTTATTATGAGCAAAGGTCACGGGGTTTTAGGATTATATGCGGCGCTTGCCGAATTTGGCGTTATTTCTAAAGAGATTCTTTCAACCTTCCAAAAGGACGGCTCGGATCTTATAGCGCATCCAGTTATGAATGAGGCTTTGGGCTTGGAATCTTCAAGTGGAAGTTTGGGACAGGGAATATCAATGGGGGTTGGACTTGCATTATTGGCGAAAAGGAAAAATTATTCTTATGAAGTGTTCGTAATTTGTGGTAACGGGGAATGTAACGAGGGTTCTGTTTGGGAAGCCGTGATGTCTGCGGTACAGTTTGAGCTTGATAATTTTACGGTTATTATTGATGATAACGGTATGCAAAGCGATGGTGCAAGTAAAAATATAATGGATACTTCAGGCAAGTATTTTAAAATGTTTAACGCTCTTGGTTTAGATACTAGAGAGATTGATGGACATAATACGAACGAAATTTTGAAAGAATTAAAAAAGTCTGTCATGGTGGGGAAACCGAGAGCAATTATTGCGCATACTGTTAAGGGTAAAGGTATTTCTTTCATGGAAGGTAATAACGAATGGCATCATAACAGACTTACAGAAAAACAATATTTGGCGGCGTTGGGGGAATTGGAAAAGCGGGAGGCAACCGGAGAGTGGAAATAAAACGAAACAAAATTAAACTCTGGTCAAAATTGGGTTCAAGAGCGGTATTCGGCATGGTGTTAACTGAACTTGCGAAAGAACGGGATGATTTTTTCGTGCTTACGGGAGACCTTTGTCAATCATCGGGGCTTGCAAGATTTGCTCAAGATTATCCCCAAAGACTTATCAATATGGGAATAGCCGAGCAAAACATGATAGGCGTAGCGGGAGGTATGGCAAAAGACGGGACAACTGTATTTGCCACTTCTTTTTCTCCTTTTGTAACAATGAGGGCTTGCGAACAAGTAAGAATGAACATGGGATATATGCAGCTCAATATCAAAACCGTAGGACTTGGCGCAGGACTTATTATGTCGCAATTGGGAAATTCGCATTATGGTATAGAAGATGTTGCGATAATGCGGTGCATTCCAGGTATTACTGTTGTTTCGCCTGCTGATTGCGCAGAAATTGTGAAATCTGTTGAAGCAGTTTTAGATTACAAAGGGCCGGTATATATTCGATTGACGGGAGGAACGGGAAATCCTACGGTATATGCTGATGATTACGAATTTTCAATAGGTAAAGCGAATATTTTGCGTGAAGGCAAAGATATTGCAATAATATCTTCGGGGACGATGGTTTATCAGTCGTTGAAAGCTGCGGAAATGTTGATGGATAGTGGAATTGATTCAGCCGTTGTCAATATGCACACTATAAAACCAATTGATAAGTGTTGTATTGATTCTTTAGTCGACCATAAGCTTATAGTTACGGTGGAAGAACATAGCGTAATAGGCGGTTTGGGGAGCGCAGTAGCGGAGTACCTTGCGGCGAAGCCTAAAAAACCCTTGCAGATTATTATAGGTATAGAAGATATGTTCCCTAAAGCTGGAAGTTACGACTATCTCCTAAAACAATGCGGACTGACGGGTGAACAGATAGCCAATCGAATTATGAAAGTGGTTGAGTCAAAAAATTAACAATAGTGGGATGATAAAATGATACTTTTTCTATATGGTGCAGGAGATTCCGCAATGGAAATTTATGATATGGTTATGAGGAATGTTTCTATTAAGAGACGGTACAGCAGGGTCGTTTTTATTGACGATTTTGCAGAAGAAGCGGACTTTTACGGCTCTAAGCGTATAAAATTTTCTTCCGTCGAAAGCTTTAGAAAGGGCGAAGACGCAGAGTTTGCCATAACCTTGGGCGAGCCGTCGAATCGTAAAATACTAAGGGAAAAAGTTACGAGTGCCGGATATCGTCTTGCGACACTGGTGGCGGATAGCGCCATCGTTTCTCCTTCTGCTGAAATAGGCGAAGGGTGTATCGTTTTTGATGGTTCAATAGTAAGCACTAATGTTAAATTGGGGAGAAATTGTTATGTTATATTCTGTGTAATTATAGGTCACGGAGTAATAGTAGGCGAAGATTCAACAATTTCATCTACCGCCATATTTGGTGGTAACTGTATTGTTGGCGAGGAAACATTTGTAGGCATGAATGCTGCAATAATGCAGAGATTAACAATCGGAAGCAAAGCTATTATCGGTATGGGAGCGATGGTGTTTAGAGACGTTGAAAGCGGCGCAACTATGGTAGGAAATCCTGCAAGGGCAAGCAAGGGGAAAGATGAACATAAGGTGTTTTGAATAATGGGAGGTAACAACAAATGGCGGATAATCCGGAAAACATTGTAATTTCACAGGAAAATAGGGCGCAGCTTCAGTATCTGTTGGGAATTAACCGCATATTGGATCGGCTGGCTACGATAGCGGATGTATACATACCGGCAGCGATTCAGCATCAAAAGGTATTTCCCAAATATAAAGGTTGTCATAAAGGTGAAAAAATAGTAATAGTAGGCGGCGGTCCATCCGCAAATTTTTTTACGCCGTTTAGCGATGCGATTTATATAGCCCAAAATTATCAAATTTATCGCGACGATATCAAATGGAAATATTTTTTTTCTGGTGATTGGGCTGGTGGTAAAGAAAAAAAGTTGTTTGATTTTGTTTATGAAAACAGAAAAGATGTCGTAAAATTTTATGATTATAATTGTATTTTCTTTTGCGGGGATAATATAGTGCCGGAGTATTATCGCGAGCAGGATAATGTAGAATCTTTTTTTCATGATCTTTATAATTATACGCTTCGCGGCTGGGATCAGATAACACGGGATGGCATTTCGGAATTAGAATACGATTATAAATTCTTTGCTAATCCGCGTCTTGATTTAGCGCCTATACACAACTTCGGAACAATGTTTCATACAGCCTTTCAATTTGCGTTATGGACACATCCCAAAGAAATATACTTAGTAGGAGCAGATTGCAGTAATGTCGGGCATGCTAAAGGTATTGGTTATGAGGATATAGATAAAGAACAACCGCAAGATTTGATTTATAGTTGGTATATTCCCGCATGGAAGAAATTAGCCGAATTTGCCCGCACATATTATCCAGATATTGATGTAATCTCCATAAATCCGGTAGGTTTACGAGGCGTTTTTAAAGACGCATATACTCAGTCATATTTAGACTCAATACAACAAGAGCAAAGTCAGAACGAAGAGGAAAAAGCGTAAAAAAGAGCCGTCTAACGGCGGCTCTAATATGCTTGATATCGTGACATCCTTCGATTGCAGCACCTATTGCAACGAAAGGATTTTGTCTTTGCTCCAACCAGAAGCTTTAACTATTTGTTCCAATGGAATGTTAAGGGATAGCATATTTTTTATCATATCGCTAATGCCTTCTTCTCTCGCAATCCTTTTCTCATACTCAATATGTCTTTCCATAACCTCGTCAGGGTCAAATAACGTAAACATAATATCATGAACCTCCTTAGCTCGTTCTTCCAAATAATCTTTTAACACGTTTTCTTTGGAGCAAATATAAATCGTCTTTTCAATAGCCGTTTGCGAATATCCGTAAAGTTTAACTTGCTCATCATACACATGACAAAAACGGATATACTCTTTTACAACATTTCCCGTACCCGCTTTATGCAACACTCTTACTTTGAGATCCAGAGGTGACTTGTTATGCCAAAACTCTTTATTGAGGCTTATATATTCCGGCAGATTTTTATCTTTGCCGCAATATATGACGGAACAATTCAGCATTGGCAGTTTTTGAGTGGTGGTTGAATAAAGGTCAATATTGCGGTGTTTGTCTACGTATTCCTGATATGTGATGGCGGCGTAAAGAAACAGCCTGAAAACTATGTTCAGCGACCAGGTGCTTTGCGATTCGCTACAAAAGATTAATTTGTTTTTCGCAAGCGCGCCGAAGTCGTTATAGCATCTGTCCGTTAAAACGTAATTCAGGGTCGTAAGTTCGACGTCTTTAGGTTTTGCGTTTATTTCTGGCGCAAGAATGTTTACAAGTTCCGTGTGGTAACGTGGAATACGGAAAAGGTCGGTAAAAACCGTATCTTTGGCTTTTCGCTTTGCTTTGATTTTATTGACTGTCAAATAATCGCCCCCTTCTTTTTGTTTAATTATATCACGGCTAAGTAGGGGTTGCAAGGTGTTCTTTGAGAGGTGATGCGAAAATTTCTAATGATAAATGAAATTAAACAATGCCAATTTGAAATTACTAGGAGGAAATATTGTGGAAAGGTTAATGAATACGGTTGCCGATTTTGTAAGAAGGTCGCCTGTGGTTGAAATTGAGCGTATATCGCAATTTAAGGAGACCTATGGCATATTTTTGCCGAGAGCGGATTTAAAACCTCAGTATATTGAATTTGTCAATCAAATCAGAAAAATATCCCGGGGGGGGGCGAACTGTTGTTTGTTTGCGCAACGGAAACTTCGCCCTGGCAAGGAGAATTTGACGTTCCGGTTTTAAGTATTGATGAAGTAAATGAAAAGAACCGTCCCAAGACGATGCTTATGATATATTCTTATGGCCTCTGGTGGCCTGAAGCCGTAAGCTGGCATTTTAATCGATTGGGAATAAGAACGTCAATTATAGCTTCAGCTGATATGGTAAGTGGCAAAGCAAACTTGTTTATAGCAAACCTTCCTCGGATACAAAAAATTTATTCTATGTTTCATGAGGAATCCTCCAAACGAGCCTTTTGCGGAGCGCTTCTAGGACTTGTTACAGAGCAAATCGACGGGTATGAAATTGCGCCGGAGGCACAGTATATGCTTAGAGGGTTTATGCCGGGCGTTAACGATATAGCCATTGACGGAGGTTCGCTAAACGGAGCGACGGCGGTGGATTTTGCTTCATTGGGAGCCGATGTTTATTCTTTTGAAATGGACGAGGACAATTTTAAGATGTGTTTGGAGACTGCAAAGAAACATAATTTTACGATGGAAAACTATGGGTTGTGGTCTAAAAAAGAAAGCCTTTCGTACAGCAAAGCCGGCGGAGCCAGCAGAGTTACGGCAGGCGCCGACAACAACGCAAAATTTATCGATCTTGACACATACCTTTCGGAAAAAAATCTGCCTCGTCTTGATTATTTAAAACTTGATATTGAGGGCGCAGAACTGGACGCTCTTTCCGGAGCGGCGAAATCTATCAGAAAATGGAAGCCTAAGATGGCGATTTCCGTGTATCATAAGTTGGATGATATTTGGAGAATCCCTGAGTATATTCTTTCGCTACGTTCGGACTATCAATTTGAATTTAGACATTATCCGACGGGGCTTTCCGGCGAAGCTATGAACGCATTGAAAAAGTATGATATAAGCGAAATGCCCGTGCCATGGGAACTTATACTATATTGCAGATAAAGTTGAGGCAATAATTTCGCTCCGAATTTTAATAAATATTTGATATATGGCGGAGATTACAAAATGACAAAAGAAATCATCATAACTAAGCGAGAAGAGCAGATTTCCAATCTGGATATGCTCCCTCGTTGGGATAGAAGTTTGATAAACTATGAGAAATATCATAGATTTGTAGGGCAGTCCGGCATAAGATATGAAATGACCGTGCAAGCCACAAGAGGCTGCCCTTTTCGTTGCTTCTACTGCGATGTGCAGCACATAACGCCGTTTCATCGACGTCGTTCTGTCGAAAGTGTTTTTGATGAGGTGAAGTATCTTTATGATATAGGGGTTAGACGGAGCGAATTTATAGACGATGCTTTTAATGTCAATATAAAAGAGTTTAAGGCTTTTTTTAGAAAAGTAATAGAAGCAAAACTTGATATGAGTTTTTATTTTCAAAGCGGTCTTCGAGGCGACTTGTTAGACGAAGAAGCTGTGGACCTTATGGTTGCGGGCGGCGCTAAAAGCGTAAATTTGTCTCTTGAAAGCGCATCGCCTAGACTTCAAAAGTTGATGGGGAAAAATCTTAAAATTGATAAGCTTTATAAAAATTTACAATATATAGTAAACACTTATCCAAACCTTATAGTTGGGCTTAATGCGATGCACGGGTTTCCGACGGAAACCGAGGAAGAAGCGAAGGCTACCGTGGATTTTATATTTGACATTAAGTGGTTGCATTTTGCGCAACTGCACAATGTGCGGATTTTTCCAAATTCGCGGCTTGAAGCGGTGGCGTTGGAAAACGGTGTTACCAAAGAGGAAATAGAACGCTCTCTTACTCTGCCTTATCATATGATTCCGGAAACCATAAAATTGGATCACGAATTTTCGCGTCGCTTGCGACTGCATTTCGTGCATGATTATGTACTTAACAAAGAGCGTCTTCGTTATGTTCTTGATAAAGAATTTAACGTAATGAACGAAGAAGAATTGAAATTTAAATATCAGACTATTTTTCCAACCAGAATAAACACTATTGACGATATTTTAAGGTTGGCAAAGTTAAAACGGGAAGATATGGATTTTTCAAAAATGCCTAAGATGGATGATTTTAAAATAAAATATCCTAAGCGTATACCCCCCCCGAAAATTTATTCCGCATTTTGTTTATCGATATAAGTCAGTTCTTTCCGCATGAAAATAATTCGGAAATAAACGCAACGGAACCGCCGTTAGGGTGTATGTCGATTCTCACATATTTAAACAGTTTGTATGATGGGAAAATTTATGGGGAAATCATTAAAACCGGGGTAGATGTGGAGAGTTTTGAAGAATTAAGGAAATGTGTTTTAGATTTTAACCCGAATTTAATAGCTACAAGAACCATGACGTATTTTAAAGATTTTTTCTTTGAAACAATTAAGGAAATTCGCTCGTATTTACCCGATGTTCCGATTATCGCAGGAGGACCGCATCCGACCATAGCGCCGGACGATTGCCTGTTAAATACTGAGATTGATGCTTGCGTCGTAGGTGAAGGAGAAATTATTGTATCTAATCTTGTAGGCAATATGCTTAAAAATAACGGTAAATTCCCTTCAACAAAAGATTTAAGGGAGATTAGAGGCTTGGCGTTTGCGGTAAATAGGTTTGTTCCGTCAAAATTATATCACGGCTAAGTAGGGGTTGCAAGGCGTTGATTTTTAAAAATCAGAAGGGAGAAAAAATTGAGCGTTGCGTATATGAACGAGGAATTTGCCTATTATCATAATTTATGGAACGAGAAGAAGCGGGAAGGAAAGGAAAAATTTTCTTCGGGCGCACCTCTTAGTAAGTGTATATCTACCGTTTCTCTTATGTTGTCCGATACTTTTTCCGGTAAGAAAAGGTATATGTCTTTTGAGAATATCAAAAAAATTGTAAAGGATTTGCAGGCTATAAATTACGATGGCGCTGTTTCTCTTTCTTTGTATGGCGAGCCGTTTGATGGGTCGAATGTATTTGAGATTGCCGAATATATAAAAGACGAACTTTTAAATGCGAGCGTTTTCTTGTATACCAACGGGCTTTATGTAAACGAGAGCGCAAAAGATAATATTAATGAAACGATAGATTTGCTTACGGTTAAGGTTTCCGATGAAAGGGAATTGGAGCGGATACGAAACCTCGATATAAGGACCGGATTGTACGCTTTTATGGAAAATTTTGACGTGGGCATTATCAAATACATTCAAAAAGATGAGGGTTCGTTCGTTTCAATGCCGTGCTCTTCACTCATTGATAAGGTAGTTGTTTCTCCTGTCGGAGATATTTGTTTATGCGATGTTCATCAAGAGCAGAATTGCAATATCGGAAATATATTCGAGAAAATGAGTTTTGAAAAAGTTATTGATTCGCCGAAAATAAGAAACATTCAAGGAGAATTGTTGTCGGGAAACAGGGAATTGTTTGATGTTTGTAAAGTTTGCGGTCGGGTTTTGTAAAACAAAAAAACGGTGAAAAGATGACGTATCTTTTCACCGTTTTTTTTATCTGTTAAATGTATCGCTGCAACCTCGAATTTCTGCGTTTTTTATTCTTCCGTTCACGCGAAAATACTTTCCTTTTCTGCCGCAGGGACAATTATCAATTCCCAAAAGTTCGCCTTCGTCTTCTGTTAAAATCAAATTGCCCGGATAGGATTTGGGCAATAATGATATTACCTGAATGATTCCGTTTTCTCCTATATTGCATACAGAAAAATCATGCGGCTTTCTTATAATGATGTCTGAGTATGTGCTTGCGTGGAGATGGCCTTTTTCACATTCCATATAGATACATCCGGTTTGTTCTACCATGCCGTAATAATCGGAAACGGCGATATTGCCGCATACGTCTTTTAGAGCGGCTTTGAATTCCATTGAAGAAACTTTTTCGTTTGCAAGTTTTTTCCATCCTCCGCCGTGAATTAAAATGGCGTCTTTCATAAAAAGATTTTCGCCTATTGATTTTAAAGCTTTGTAAAAATATTGCCATATCATAAAAGTAAATCCGAAAAGGATGATTTTTTCGTTCTTATGTTCGGATATAAATTCTTTAAGCACCGAAAAATTTAAATTCATATTTTCGTCTAAAGCGAAAATTTTTTTTCGTGCAAAAATAGAAAATCCTAAAATTCCGGCGCCGCGAGCTGAAAACATTGCGCGATTTTTTATGACTGAAGGGGAATCTATTATAATCATGGGAAGTCGATTTTTCCCCGTGAAATTACTTACAATGCGGGTTAGCGTTTTTTGCTGGTTCGCTGCCGTATCCCGGTCGAGAAATATTTTGGATACTTTTTGACCGGTAGTTCCTGAAGACGTCATTGTTTTAAAAATTTCTTCTTTTGGAACGCTTATAAGCTCAGATTCTTTAAAAATTCGAGCGGGCAAAAACGGTAAGTCGCTTACGGATTGCGCAGATTCATATCCAAATGTCTGTAATATTTTGTTATATTTTTCGCAGTTCTTTCGGTGAAATTCGATAAGCTTCGTTAATTCGCCTAAAAATAGGCTCTCTTTCTCGGCTTGAGTTATGCCGAAAGGTTCTAATTTCAATATTTTTTCGTAGTTCATGACTAAACTTCCTCATAATAATTTTTTAGTGACGAGTAAAGGATTTTGCCGGAGGAGGATTTTGGGATTGACTCAATAAAAATGGGTTTTATCGCCGAAGGATGAAGTTTTAACTTTTCGCTCAAGTAAGGGGAAATCGTTTTTTCGATGGCATGATCCGTAACAAAAACGTAAAGTTTGTTGTCAATACCGCCACAAGCGAATTCCACCTTGAAATGTTCTTTTAAAATGAACTCGATTTCTTCCAAATTTGTACGCTTGCCGAACATTTTTAAGAAACGACTCTTTCTGCCGACTATGGTATAAAATCCGTCGACATCGCGTTTTGCAATATCCCCCGTATAAAGACAGCCTCCGGTTTCATCACCATTTTTTAAGTCCGAGGCAGTTTGCGCATAACCCATCATAACATTCTTTCCTCGGTAAACAAGTTCGCCTACTTTTTCAATATCATCGATGGCGTTGCCGGATTCATCGACAAGTGAAAAGCTGCCGCCGGGTATGGCGATGCCCATGCTGCCGCATTTTTCAAGCGACCTTTCAAAAGGAAGGTACCCCATTCTTGCTGTGGCTTCCGAAGCGCCGTACATCACGAAAAAACGTTTGTTTTCTTTTTGGGCGTATTCGGCGAATTTTCGATGAAGTTCCGGGTTAAGTTTGCCGCCGGCTTGAGTGATGGTTTTTAAATGTGGCAATTTCATGCGAAAGAAACGCATTTTTTCAAGCATGGCGAATGTATACGGCACACCGCCGAAATTTGTCACTTCGTGTTCTTTGAAAAGTTGCCAGAACTCTTTTTGAAAAAGGGTCGTATCTGTAACCACAAGAGATGCGCCGGCGTATAGATGCGTATTTATTATTGAAAGCCCGTATACATAGTTCATTGGAAGATTTGTAATCGAGCGTTCCTTTTCGTTGATATCTAAGTATTGTATAATCGAATTTGTGTTTGAAAGTAAATTTTCATATGAGAGCCGCACAAATTTTGGGCTTCCTGTTGATCCCGAGGTAGTTACCAAAAGAGCGAGATCCTCATTAAGAAGGTAGTGCGGATTTCCTGTGTTTAAAAGGAAATAGTCGTTAATATTGAGCACTTCTTTGTAGGAAGAAAAACTATCCGTAAGATTTTTCGGTACCCACAAATATTGAGGATTGTATATTTTGATGAGTTTTACAAGCAAAGCTTCGTCCAGCTCGGTATCTATCATAGCAGGTACGATATCGTTGTTTAGACAAGCGATGTAAAAGGCGACGGAGGCAGGATGATTTGAAGTAAGAATAAAAACAAGGGATCTTTTTTCTATGACTCTTTCTATTTCCTTTGATATGTCAAGAAGTTTTTTATAACTCCAAACCTCATTTTTTGTAATAAGAGCCGCAGAGTTATTGTATTTTTCGAGATTGAACAAAATATCACCTTTTTTTCTACACTACGCTTATTTGACGAGACAAAGCCAAAGGCAAGTCTATCCCGTCCCACACTAAAGAAAGATCCATACCTCGACCAACCGGCACGATCCTATCAACTCCGCGCGCGCCGCTTGAAATCACTATTTTTCTAAGTTTTTCACCTAAGTCCCCAATATAGGTTATGGTTTGACATTCTTTTTTTAGTATGACTGTTATTTCTTCAAGATTGCCGGCGGTGTATTCAAAAAAATAACCCGAATTTTCTTTGTAGTGGACAATATCTTCTTCAAGATTTGATATTTCCAGCCAAATCGCTGTGTTGTCCTCTTTGATTTCCTTAGCGTCGTCAAAACGAATGGCTGCGAGAGCCGTTGTCAAAAGTTTGTTTGAAGCCGCTATATCAGACATTTTGTATCTTTTGTCCGTTTGAGCCTTTAAACTTTTTCGGAAGGTTTTTTTTGCCTCTGCAACGTTTATTCCTATCCATACTATAAGACGAGGGCTGCTACAGGCATTTTGATCGGAAAAATAAGTGTCATTGTAAAAATCATTTGCAACTTTTTCTTTATTAAGTTTTAAATATGCATCTGCGTCAATGACTGTAAAAGAATACCTGTCGGCAAATCCCAAATCAATTGAGCGAGGCGGAATTGGGGAGAGCCTTACGGTATTTATGGTATTGTCGCCTCCCCATATCAAACGAGCGTCACACCAAGCGGAAAGGGCTTTTGTAATGGCGTCGTTGTGATCATAGCGTATTATTAAAATATAAGGCGCTATTTCAGGATATTCTTTTATACATTCGTTGATTTCGCGGCATATTATGTCTACTTGATGAAATTTTTTATTTGAGACTCTTACAACGGAAGCGTTGCCTGATATAAGGGCGTAAACAAGCGACACGGCAAATTGTATGGGAATGTTTGACGGCGCAATATGAAACACCATGCCCCATCCAATTCTTTCCTCTGCATCTATGTAAGATTTTTTTGCAAGTTCCAAGGAAGCGCGTCTTAACCAAAAGCCTAACGTAAAGATATCGCTTTCTCCTTTTATTTCCTTGCTCATTAATCTGCGAGAAAGACTGTTAAAAAAATCCACGACTAAATCAGAAAACAAAGGCAATGGAGGAACCTTTGCAATGTTTTTCAAAATATCCTCGTTTCCCACAAGGTACTTTATGTTGTTGAAGATGTTTTCCATTAAAACCCCAATCCTTAAAAATTGTAGTAAAATCTCCCTTACAAGGATTCAGAGTGTAGACTTATTGTTATTGCTCCCAATTATCACCTATCGTCAGGCGGGAGTGCCATGAAGAGCACATTGTTTATTGTAATTTATTGATTTGTATACAATCTGTATCCATCATAAGGATTATATGATGTAAATTCGTTAAAAAATTAAAACTTCCTGCAAGGATTATGTTGGAGTGATTTTATTTTTGTGGAAAGTATCAAGTAAAAAACATTTTATCGTACTGTATTTTATAAAGTTAGTGTAAAATACACATCCAGATTATGAAAAAATAGGGACATATGAGAGCAACCACCGTATATATGACTAAGCCTACAAGGCCGCACTATCCGATAAAGGCATTGCTAATGCATTGAGAAATACAAAGATATCCTTGTAGCGGACATCATCCACAAGTATATACAGAGCAAGCCCAAGACAAGCAAGGTTCTCGTCCAAGATGAAGGTACACTGAAAAAATCAGAGCGGAACAGATAGAGGATAGCTTTTAGGAAGATGGCACCGCATTTTTCGATGTCTGCCTTACGGTTACGGTGTCCGGCGAGTGTGACAGCTTCATCGAGCTCACCATACATTTTGAGGCTAAGAACGATTTTCAATCCGGCTATTTCTTTTTGAAGCGTAGCACCTACTGCTGTAGCCGCATGATTTTCAGCCAGTATGGCACGGTGTTTACGAAGTCCGACTATGGTAAGATTAAGAAGGTCTATTCTATCTGGACATCTACCAATCCCACACTAGAACGAGAATACAGCATCACCCTGTATAAGATGACCGAGGATAGTTTGGTTGGAGCAGTCAGGGCTCCCAAGCGGAACTATGATATTAGTACTGGTATTGAGAAAACTGCACGGGAAGAAGAGCGAAAAAAAGCTGTATTATAAACCGAGGAGTTAGCCAAGGACATGATTCGTGACCGCATGGATTTTTCTCTTGTTGAGAAGTACACCCACCTATCACTCCCTCCCGTATCAAGGAACTGGCTCATGGGCTGGGTATGTTGTGTGAAATAAAAATCCACCACAGCTGTCACCATAAATTTGTGACAGCCATGAGGATTTTGTCTCGCATTATTGTAAACGTATTCTAAATATTGATATGAACACAAAGGCCAACAAAAAAATACTTTGCTGGCCTCTAATTTCTGGTGGGGCATATCAATCCTAAACCATTACCACGATAATCGTCAAAAGCTCCACTTAACTAAAAATTGTCCTAAATGCACGGGCTAATGCCCCATGATATGCCCACGCAAAAACAAATTCATTAAAGTGCAACATGACAACCACCCCTACCAAAAAAATCACTATTATAAAAGGAGAAGAACATCTCCGTATAAATTTCAGCAACTCTACGGTAAAAGCAGCTAACAACGACGTTATATAGGCAATGCCGGTCGGCTTGGTTACATCACCTTCATTGTAACATAAATAGATATCATCATCAATAGTTAAGCCGAGAAAAATCAGTCCGAAAAATTTAGTAAAAAATACCGAAAAATTTAATAAAAAATAAATTAAATCCTATTAATGAAATTGTCAATATTCAGACTGTAGACAAATTCATTTAAAAATCCCTCCAAATGTATTTTTGTTGCCGTTATTTAGTGGTATTTTTTTATGAAAAAATCATGTTAAAAATTTAATGTGAAATGTCTTTTTATATTGATGTCCCGGAACTCTTTCTAAATCGAAGGTTATTTCTCTAATCACGGATTGCCACAGTTCTTGCTTGGAATGATTGTCCAGTTTGCCGTACATTTTGTTTAAATCTTCCCAATTTAAAATACGGCGTAAAGCAGGAGGAACTACTCGATTATTTCTTGCAATCATTGACGTATATTCTCGCTCTTGTTCCGTAAGAGTAGCGTAGTCCTTTTTATAGGTTTCTTTGTCTATAAGACCGTCCAAATATAAATCCTTAAGCCTTCCGAGTTTTGCCTTGACAGCGGTGAGCTTTCCATGAAAATTTACGCTGTTTTTCCTGTACTTTGTTTCTACTTCGTAAATTTCAGCTTGCAGGAGCGTTTGAATATTTTCTATCAGCCAATTTTCAAGTTTGCTTTCGTTTATTATGCCGTGAAAATCACATTTTTTGTATTCTTCAAGACTGGAACATCGATATTGATAAATGCCGCTAGGTGTGGCGTGTCCTCTCAATGGCTTTTTGCATTTAGGGCAACGAATTAAACCACGAAATAAATAAACACGATTTTGCTTAGAAGCGCGGAAATGGCGCGATAAAATTTCCTGTACTTTATTGAATAATTCCAATGAGATTATCGGTTCGCAAAAGTTAGCAATGTCATGGTATTCGCCAATATAAGTCCTGTTGCGAACGATGTGAAAAACCCTCGACCCGGCAATTTGAAAGCCAAACTTGTCTTGAATAAGCGGAACTGATGAACGGTAGGAATTGCCGTTTGCGATGTGCTGGAAAATCTCCCGCACTATTGGCGCATCATCATTCGGCACTAAATGGCGGTTAGCGTCAACCGAATATCCAAGCGGAACGCCCCCGCCTACGACTTCTTTTCGGCGGCGTTTGCCTTCGTTGACGTAACGAATACGGTCAGCCGTCTGGTCGCTTTCGTTTTGGGCGATGGATAATTTGAGGTTCAGGAGTAGCCGCCCATTGGTAGTGGTCGTGTTGTATTCTTCCTGCGTACATTCCCATTCAACATGATGTTCGTCTAAAAATTCTTTCACTTTGTAGAAATCGGCGATGTTGCGAAACCAACGGTCAAGGCATTTTATAATAATTACATCTATAAGCCCGTTTTCAACATCACGCAAAAGCCTTTGTAGTTCTTTCCTTCGGCTCATCGTTTTTCTCGCGGACACTCCTTCGTCCGCATACACATCGACAACGGCGTAGTTCTTATTTTTAGCGTAGGTTTCCAAATCAATGCGTTGTTCCCCAAGGGAATATCCGTGTCTTGCCTGTTCTTCCGTGGAAACCCGAATATAAAGCGCAGCGCGTTTTACTGCCATACAAAATCCTCCTCGATATTGACAACCGCAAAGAAACTGTTATAATTAAATTGTGGTTTTTGCAGTTTGGGTAGTCGTTCCTTTCTACTCGATAAGAGCCGCTCGATGATTGATTTCATCGGGCGGCTCTTTTTAATTACCTAAGCCCGAACCACTTAAACGCATGGAAGCTGATGATGTTAGCCCTTTTTCTTCTGTGTCTAGTTCTTCATTGATGATTGCCCGCTTCTCGGCAACGGTTAATTCATCGTCAGATTTGCGCTCTCTTCGCAGTTGTTCGAAACCTCGTCTCATAATTACTTCTTCCGCCACTTGATAAATGTATTCTTTGAAAACTTTTCGCTTACTTTGCGGTAACGCAAGGTAAGTGTTAATGATAATTTTGTCTTCATCATCCATGCCGGAGTCAGAGAAATATTTAGACAAAACAGGCTGCATCTTTGGCTCTTTGCCGGAGCGTAGCCATTCTTCCCGCACATGAAAAACCCTGCAAATATCCGCAATGGAACGGTCTGTTACTCTGCGAATACCCTTTTCGTAATTGCCGACAACAGTTTGCTTCAGCCCGATTTTGGCGGCAAACTCGATTTGTGTCAAACCCTGCTCTTTGCGAATTTGCAAAATCCGCGAACCAATGTCTGACATAAACACACATCCTTTCTGTGCAACATATTATTGTACGAAATTGTACGACTCGAATAATACCACAAATTTTACCTCAAAGCAATAATTTTATAGCATTTTGAGGTTGACAAAATATTTTCATTGTGGTAATGTAGCCCTCAAAGAGTAGGCTTTTCCACAAAAAGTGGAGATTTATACACTTTTTAACCGCAAAGCGGTTTAGAAAATTATATTGGAGGTGATTTACATGGCGAATGAAGAACGGGTTTTGACCGCCGAGGAAACTTCCGAAACTCAAGAATTAGCCGGTATTCTTAGGCAACTGCCAAGAGACGGCAAATTAAAAGCCATCGGTTACGGGGCGGCACTTTTGACGGAGCAAAAGATACAGGGAGGAACGATGTGAATTATTACAAAAGCAGAAACCACACGCTATACGAATTTCTAAAGCAAAACCCCACAGCGTCATTGGAGGAAATTGCGGAAACGCTCGGTTGGACTAAACGGCAGGTTTCCAAATATCGGTGCAATCTTAAAAAATATGGATACATCGATTACGATTTCAAACCAAACAGTAACGAGATATCCGCCATGGAGTTTTTAAAACCATTCTCGCCGAAAGATGAGCCGGAAGAAACTTTTACCTACAAGCAAGACATCTACCGACAAATTGTGGAGGCTTGTTTGGATAAAATCAACAACCCGGAAACTACGGTGGGACAAACAATCGAGTTGATGCGGGAATTGCGCTTGATTTTGAAAGAGATGCGATAGCCATGAACTTTACGGATTTTGACGGATTACGCTTTGTAAAAAGGCTCTGCGAAGTATACGACAAACAGACCACCAACGCAGAGCCGATGGTGGTCAATATTCAGAGGAGGAATACCAATGGAACTTTCAAAGAAAATTATTCAAGCGGAGATAGAGATGCTTTGCGATGCTGACAAACGCAACAAGGAAGGAATAACCTCTCGCTTTACGCTAGATGACGCATTAAAGGTCTTAGACGGGGCAAAGACCGCCACGATAGTATTTGCGGGTAGCTACGCCGTAGGTGTGGAAATAGCGTTCGAGTGCCTTCGCATAAGAGGGTTGATGTGATTATGGCAATAAGAATTGAAAAATGCCCTTTTTGCGGACATGAAGTTGAGTTTTTTACAAATCGCCGCGAGTTTGAGTGTTTTTATTGCGGAGCAGTGGTGAAGTTTAGCGGCTACCTTGATAAGCCTTATATCATGTTGATAGACCGCTACAACAAGCGGGCGCATATAGATTTTAATTCTTGAAGGAGGACGTTATGGCAACTCGCACATTATTTGAAATCAGCAAAGCGTACCAAAACATCTGGGATTTGGTGCTTGATTTTGACGGCAACGATTTGGACGCAATCGAAAACGGTTTAAAATCCATTGAGGGCGAGGTTGAGGATAAATGCAGAAACGGCATTGGACTTATTCGGTCGCTAAACAATCTGGCTGAAGGAATGAAATACGAAGCCGAACGCTTAACGGTTCGCCGCAAGGCAATCGAAAATCGCATTTCCCGCATTAAAGAATGGTATTTCGACAACCTTGACAAAATGGGTATTCAAAAAGTACCGACCAGCCTCGGAACGATGTCAATTTGCAAAGCCGGAGGCAATCAAGGCATAGATATCACCAATGAAGAAGAGGTAATAAAAGCCGGATACTGCGAGGTTATTCCCGAAAAAACGGTAGTAGACAAAGACAAAGTTCGCGCGGCACTCGAAAAAGGCGAAGAGGTCAAAGGAGCGCATCTGAAACCTCGAGGGAGGTACTTAAAAATATCATGAATATTCACGAAAAAATACAATCGGTCAAAGTTGCGCTTGCAAGTGAGGGCATAAAAAAAGGCGGAGAAAATACTTATAGCAACTATAAATACTTTGAACTTGCTGATTTTTTGCCGAGACTCAATGTTTTTTGCGCTGAGTTTAAACTAAGTCACGCAATAACGGTTAGCGAGGATTTGCAACAGATAATTTTGACCGTTCGCGACATCGATAAGCCGGATTCGTTTCTTGAATATCGGATTCCGCTTTCAACGGCGAACTTAAAAGCCAGTCATCCCGTCCAGAACCTAGGCGCAGTCCTTACATATTCCCGGCGATACCTTTTGATGATGGCATTTGACATAGTTCAGGCAGATACCCTTGAAGCTATAAACGGCAAGCAAAACACGGTCGCTACTCCCCAAACAACGCAGACCAACAATTCTAACAAGAGAAGTTTTGTTTGGGATGCCAAAACGAAAACACCCGCCGAGGAACTCAAGCGGTTATGGCAGTTTGTAAACTGGGACGTTAGCACATTGGAGCAATATGTGCAAGAAAGGGCGAAATTTACGGGAGTTGAAGTAAACGATACTCTCTACCTAACAATAATCAAAGAAAATATTTCATACTTACAAAGCGAAGCGCAAGCGGGAAATCCTGCCTACGCAGGTATGACTTTTGAGGAAGTGCCTTTTTAAAGGAACGGAGGAATTTAAATGAACACATCATTTTACGGACGATTAACCAAAGACCCGGAAGTTAAAACTTCGCAATCTGGAGTTTTATACACTTTTTTTACGGTCGCAACTCAGCTTCCCATTAAAGACCCAAGCGGCGCAGGTCGCAAGTCTTTGTTTATAAGTTGCACGGCATTCGGCAAGCAAGGCGAATCGGTCGCGCAATATTTCCGCAAAGGAAACCGCATCGTTGTCGATGGGATTGTAAACGACATCAATATCAGCCACGGACAAAACGGCGGGGAATATTTGAATATCAATGTAAACCTCACAAATTTCCATATCGTCGAAACGAAAGCGGAAAACGAGGGGCAAAATGGGAATTTTACTCAACAATCGCCGCAGCAACAACCTCCCCAACAAAATTACGGTCAGCCTCCGCAACAGAATTATGGGCAATCACCAATGGCTACTCCTAACGCTGGTGCGCCTTGGGGAAATCCTCCGCCTATCCAGCAAAATAACGGTTATGCAAACGCTCCTTATTGATTGTAGGAGGAGAGATTATGGCAATAACCCTGCGAGGCTATCAAGAACAACTTATAGATGATATCGCCTACGAATTTAATCAAGGCAGAACACGGGTTTGCGCCGTCGCTCCATGCGGCGCAGGGAAAACCGTTATGACCGGGTGGATGGCTAGGGCGGCGAGTTTAAACCAAAAACGGGTGCTGTTTATGGTACATAGGCAAGAACTCATCGACCAAACGAGCCGCACATTTTCAGATTTAGGTATCCGCCATGGGATTATTGCCGCAAAATCTCCTCGAGAGTACGACTTGCCGGTTCAACTGGCAAGCGTACAAACTTTGGTTAGACGACTTCCCGAAGTACCGCGTCCGGATTTCCTTATCTGCGATGAATGCCACCACATAGTTGCGGGGACTTACCGCAAAATAATTGATTATTGGCGACCGCAGGTGCTTGGAGTAACCGCTACTCCCGAACGTCTCGGCGGTCAAGGTTTGGGCGACGTGTTCGAGTCTCTGGTTCTCGGCGCAACGGTAAAAGACCTCATAAAATGGGGTAATCTTAGCCCCTTTGATTACTACGCTCCGCCTTCAAAATTTAATCCTGCGGAAGTTCGCGTCAGGTTTGGCGAATTCGTTCAGAAAGAAGTTTTCGACAAAGTAAACACCGCCGATGTTATCGGCGATGTCGTGAAATATTATAGACAACTCGCCAGCGGGAAACGCGCCATTTGTTACTGCGTAAATCGGGCGCACAGCGAACATATCGCCGCAATATTTAATAGAGCGGGAATTCCGGCAATGCACGTCGACGGCGAAACCAACCCTGCAATAAGGAAACAAGCGATTGAAGATTTTCGCAACGACAAAATTAAAATTCTTTCAAATGCGGAACTCTTCGGTGAGGGCTTCGATGTGCCAAGCATGGAAGCCGTAATTTTAGCAAGACCGACGGCATCGCTCACGCTTTACATTCAACAAGCGATGAGAGCTATGCGACACGACGACGATAATCCAAATAAGAGAGCCATTATTATCGACCACGTAGGTAATGTTTTTAGGCACGGAATGCCTGACGAAGACCATGAATGGTCGCTTGAAACCGTAAAGAAAAGACGACAGGAAAGAACCGCAGCCATAAAAGTTTGCCCGGCGTGTTTTCAAGCGTTGCCTTCGGCAACTAGGGTATGTCCTTATTGTGGGCATATATTTATCCCGGAAAAAGAAGTAAAAGCCGCCGAAGGAAAGTTAATAAAAATAAACAGCGTCGATGTGGAAACACGAAAACAAAGGCGAATGGAAGTAGGCAAAGCGAGAACCGTACCCGAACTTGAACGTATAGCGAGGGAAAGAGGCTACTCCATGAGATGGGTGACGCGGCAAATTGAAATCAAGCATATCAATAGGGAGATGGTAGTTAATGTCTGAAAACGAGCATGACATTCAAAATAAAATTCGTTTGGCTGTGGGCAAAGCGCAAGCCGGGGTTTTGTTTCGCGCTAATGTAGGCGTAGGGTGGAACGGTGAAATCGTAAACCGTTCCGCTAACCGTTTGGTGCTTTCAAATCCTCATCGATTAGCTACCGGGCTTCCGAACGGTTTTCCAGATTTATTCGGATATCGCAAGACAAAAATCACACCTGAAATGATAGGGAAAGAAATCGCCGTGTTCGCTTTTTTGGAAATTAAAACGAAGAAAGGGAAACCGACCGAAGCGCAACAGCGAATGCACGAATTTTTAAAGAAAGACGGGGCGATAGGAGGAATTGCTCGTTCGCCGGAGGAAGCGTTGAAACTTTTGAATGAGATGTGAGTCTATGTTGACTATATGGGAATTTTTCGATGCGGTTTATGGGGATACCGAGTGCAGAAGTTATATCTGGACTTTGCCGGATAAGGTTACAACGAAACTGCCAAGCTACGAGCAAATGGCAAACTTCGCAATATCCGAAGACACAAAGGGCAAGAACATTTATTTTTCCGTCGGGTTATCCGAAAAAAATTTTCAAAAGTACGAAAGAGCTAAAAATGCGGACATTATCGGCATACCGGGATTGTGGGTAGACATAGATATTGCGGGAGGACACGCCGCAGAAAATTTGCCGCCGAATTATCAAGCGGCTAAGGATTTGCTTCCAACGCAGTTTGAACCGAGCATTGTTGTTTTTTCAGGTCACGGCATTCACGCTTATTACCTTTTTAAAGAAATATTGGACACTCGAACGGAAGAGGAAAAAGGCTACGCCACAAACCTTCTCAAAAGATTGCAAGGCGCAGTAAGGCAAAAAGCGCAGACGCAAGGCTGGCACGTTGACAGCACCATTGATTTATGCAGGGTTTTAAGAGTGCCGGGAACGATGAATCGCAAAAACGGTCAGGAAATACCCTGCGAAGTTGTGGAATATAACAGAAATGCCATGCGTTATAACCCAAGTGACTTTGACGATGCATTGCCGGAAATCCAAAATGCAACGCCCACTCCCGAGCCTAGGCAAGAACGATTTGAACGCAGGGCGACCGACGGCAACGCCAACTTAATGATGGCGAATTGCTCGTTTCTTCAGTATTGGAGCCAAAATTATAGAACTTTGCCTGAGCCTGTTTGGAAAGCCGCTTGTACCAACATTATGCGAGGGGTTAACGGCGAAAAAATCATTCTTCCCTTGGTGAAGGAATGGCAAGGCGCAAGTTTTAACGAAGGTCAAACGCTGAAAAGACTTCGGCATTATTTAAACGATTGTACGCCACAAACCTGCGAACACATAAAGCAAGAACTTCATTTCACGGGTTGCGCCGACTGCCAAAACATAAAAAGCCCCTGCGCTTGGAGTTTGGCGAAAATTCCGCAAGCTGTCGCAAAGATACGGGCAATCGCAACTCCATCGGCAGAAAACACGCTAAAGCCGGAGATTTTATCCGCTCTAGCCATCGTCAAAGCCGAAAATGTGATGGAATACGCAAAATTTGAGAATAGATGTCGAGGGCGAGTGAATTTAAATATTCTTCGACGGGAGGTAAAAAAAGCGGGACAAGGCAACGCTCCGGCGGTTGTTGAAACGAATGGAATGCTTGTTGAAGGACAGCAATTAGGCGATATAACGACTCAGCAATTTGTGCCTTCAACTCCGCTAAACCTTAGAATACCCGCAAATTTCTCCTACGGCATAGACGGAGTGTACGAAGTCAAAAAAACCGATTACGGCGTAAAAAGCACTTTGGCATCGGGGCAGCCCGTTATTATTTGCCAAAAAATCTACAATGTAGATACGCAAACAGAAAAAGTCAGGCTGGCGTTCATGTACTACAACGCTTGGCGGTTTATCGTCGCAAAACGCTCCGAGATATTTTCCGCAAGGGCGATTGTCGCCATGACGGATAACGGATTAAACGCTTCAAGCGAATCCGCAAAATATCTTGTCAAATATCTTCAAGCCTTGGAAACGGCAAACCCCGAAATCCCGCTGATTTACGCAGTTTCAAAAATCGGCTGGCGAGATAATACTTTGAAAGAATTTATATTGCCGTCCTCGACAAAATGTAAATATATGATAGATATGACCGATGACGGCGAATTTACCTCAGCGTTTAGACAGACCGGGAAATATGAAGATTGGCTAAGTTACGCCAAAGGCATAAGAAAGCACGATTACGCAAGATTTATGCTCGCTGCGTCTTTCGCTACTCCACTACTTCGCATATTTAACGAGCGAAACTTTATGGTTTATTTTTGGGGGACGAGCGGCGGGGCAAAAACGGCGGCGATGTACTTTGCGATTTCCGTTTGGGGAGAGCCGGATAAATTAGTGCGGTCGTTTTACGGCACGACAAACGGCATTGAACGCGCCGCCGAATACAGCAACGATTTCCCTTTGGCTATAAACGAACGGCAGGTTATGACCGGGAGCAACAGGCAAGACTCCCTTGAATCGCTCGTTTATATGTTGGAAGGCGGGAAAGGCAAGGTCAGAGCCAGTAAGAGCGGACTTCGGTCAATGGCAACATGGCGAACTATAAGCCTTGGCACGGGCGAAGAACCATTATCCAAAGAAAACAGCGTGCAGGGCATAAAAGCGCGACTCCTTGAAGTCAACACTTACCCGGTTTTGCCAAACGACCTCGGGAAGAGCGTCTACGCTTTCACGGTGAACAACCACGGGACAGCGGGAGAAGTTTACATCGAACGCTTGCTTCAAGAGTCAAACACGGGATATCGAGATGTTTTGGAGGCGAGGAAAAATCTTGCCGACAGATTGTCGAGAGATTTTAGCGACTGCCTAGAACCGCACATTGATGCAATAGCCTTAATTTGTACGGCAGATTATTTCGTAAGTCAATGGCTCTTTGGTCTTTCGCCGCAAAACGCCGCACAGGAAGCCTATAACTTAGCCGTAAAAATAGCGGGGCAAATGCCCACTAAAAAGGAAATTTCCGATACGGAAAGGGCATGGGAGTTTGTTTCCGAATGGCTTGTCAGCAACAAAAAGCGATTTAGCAAAGGCGACTTAAACGAAGCCGTTATGACGCCGGAATACGGATTTATCCGAGATGGTTACTGGCATATATTCCCTTCGTACCTTACGGAAGCTATGGAGCGAATGGGATTTAAACCCAACAAGCTACTCCGAGAGTTTGCAAATAAAAATCTTATTTGTTTTCAGCAAGGGAAAACTCGCACTTTTAAGGCGCGGGTTCGCTACAATGGCTCCTTGGTATATGTGATAAAAATTCCCATAAGCGAAGGTGAAAGCAATGAACTTTTTTGAAAATCTGGTAGCTCCCAAGGAAAAAATCATTCCACCGAAGCCGACAATTCAACAAATAAGCGAAATGGTGCGAAGAGTGGAAGAAAGAGCCAACGCCGAATTAAAATTTCACAGTCGAGAGGAGGAACTTAAGGGTGAAAATCCTCACGATACAAGGTTTGACACTTCGTTTGACCCTTATTACATAGTTTCGCCGAACGATTCCTTTGAATGGTTCATACTTTGCATGAAAGCGAAAAAAATCAGCTTTGAACTATATTCGGTTCTTTGGTACATCCGAGGTTGCGGAACTCGATTGATAAAAGACGACTTCTGGGGATATGTCATGAAGCCGGATATCCAAGAGGGCGGTTGGGAGTCTATGGAGCATTGGAATAGGGATAAACATATTATGGACACTTGGCGCAACGAAATCGTTGATTTATTGGCGACAATTTAAAAAAAAGGGGGGCGAAAACGAGCATGATTTATATATCTCATCCCTTCACGGGAGACGAGGAAAAGAACCGCAAGAAAGCGCGAGAAATTGCGGCAGGGTTGGCGAAACGCTACCCGCACGAAACATTTATAAATCCTTTGGATGCGATGCAATATGCCGAAAACGCAAAGCTGGATTATAACATTGTAATAAGCCATTGTTTAAAGCTACTCTCATTTTGCGACCACATAATAATGACGGGAAACTGGCGAGAAAGCAGAGGTTGTCAAATCGAATACGCCTTTGCGAAGATATGCGATATCAAAGTTTGGGAAATGGAGGAAAATCATGCAAACGATAATCGAAGTAATTGCGATTTATTGTGTTATGACCATTTTGTTTTCTCTGGCGAAACGATTTCTTGAATGGCTCGACATAAAAAGCAACTGGTTTTACATCGCTTTGATTTGGCTCCTTTGCCTGTTTTGGCTCAACTGCGTGATGATTGCTATGGAAGTCGTACTATATGGGCATCGAGTTATAGTCGAAAAAGACATTTATACTTGCGCCGTTGTTGCCGGGTTTATGACTTGGTTGGTTTGGAAGAAAGAGTGAGATTATGGAAGAGTCAAAAATTTATATACGCGCCGATGACGAAGGCGGTATTGTTTTAAACATTGAAGGAGACGAAATAACTCTTGGCGCGTTAATCGGGATATTATTAATACGCTACTCCGAAAGGTGCAAGAAACCTCTTGGATTGGTTTGCGACCGAATAAAGGAAGCCGCTATTAAAATTGCGGAGAAAGGATAAAGCATGGAAAATTATTATATTCGTTATGCTGACCCGTGGGCGATAACACATGGGTATGTTTAGGAGGTTGTGAAGCATAAGGGGTTGAGGGTATGACGAACAAAGAAAAATTTATCGAAGTTATGAACAAGTATTTCGATGCAAGACTTACGGAAGAAAATTTTCAACGAACTGGGGATTGTGATTGTGAATGTACCCCCTGCGGAGTTTATCGAAAATACGCTTGTGATATGTCTGATTGTCATGCTTGCGCTATTTGGTGGGATGAAGAGTGGGAACCGAAAGGAGACAAGCAATGAGTGAAAAAGCAAAAGCACTAGCTATATCAACGTTTGTTTTGAAATTTGGCGCATTTGCTCCGCCGATTGAAAAACAGCTTAATGCTTATGGGCTTACATTAGGCGACAAAGCACAGAAAATCGAGAAAATCCGAGATGCTATTTTGATGGTTAAGTTTCACGTTGCAAGCGACACCGAAACGGATAAGATGTTTAAGCGGCTTATGAAGTTGGTTGAGAAGGAAATGAAGGAGATGACTAAACATGAAAAATATGCACTTATGCCCCGAATGTTCTAAGCGCATAATGAAGGAGGTAGGCGAACCGTGAGTGAGGAGCTAAAACCGTGCCCATTTTGCGGGGCGAAGTACAGCAGTGAGAAATTCACAGCGGGTACAGTACAACTTATGAGAGGCGAAAAATACTTTTGGGCAATCTGCTTGAACTGCGGTGTGAGGACTGGAGAGTATCTAGGAGATGAGGCAGCAATTGAAGCATGGAACAGGAGGGCGAAGGATGAATAACAAATTAAAGCCTTGCCCATTTTGCGGGGGTAAAGCGAGTACTTATCAAGAGGGAACGACTGATGAGCAGAAAGCTCAGATACAAGCTCAGATGCAAGCGGACTTTGAAGCCGAAATGCAACGGTTGGAGCCAGAGTTGTATCAAATATAAGGAGCAGGAGCGTATATGAGCCGTAAAAGCAAGCAAGAACGACTTCGAGAACTCGAGGCTGAGCGTGCGCGATACATCAGGGATTATAAAATGGAGCTTAGGCGCGCAAACGAAACGATGAACCTTATCCATGAGGTCGAGGATACTATGAAGGCGTTGAAAAGAGGAGGATTTATATGAACAAGATGGCGGATTTTGCAAAACTTCTGGGGAAAGAATTGGACGAGGAATTTATTGTAAAAGCTGAAGAAGACTTTAAATGCAAAATGACAAATAGGGGATTATTTGTTTACAGTTCCGTAGCGCGGTGTTGGGTTGAGCAAAATAATCTTTTATATGATTTAATATCCGGCAAATACAAAATTAAAAAGACACCGTGGAGGGCAAAAAAGCTTGAAGTGTACTATGTACCCGACCCTGCGATGGGCGAGATGTATCGGAAAACGAAAAATGTTATCTGTAATGAAGACAATGTGTCATATATCCGTGGCTTGATGTGTAAAACACCAGAGCAAGCTATAGAAATTGCCAAAGCCATGATAAAGTTAGCGCGTGAGATGCAAGGGTTAGACTATTGATTAGGGGGCTCGCATGGGAACTTTATCAAAAAAATTATTCAAAAAAACTCGAAGCGTTCCGGTCGACAAGGCTAAAAAAATCGGCGTCGAAGCCTTCAAAAAGCAGCGAGTGCATGATGTCAACAAGGCTTACGCCGAAATAGGGACTCTGATACTCCTTCTGCTTCACAACGATTTTGGCTTTGGAAAAACTCGACTTGCAAGGGTTCTCTCCGCGATGGATGACCTTATGCGTGGAATAAAGAAATACGATGGCGACCCGGTCGCCGAAGCGCGGAAAATTCTAGTCGACGAGTGCGGTTTTAACATCGTCGAGGAATACGCAAAATTGATGAAGGGAGGTATATTTGAGAATGTCGCCTGTGAAACTGACGCTAGTTAAAAACGACTACCCGCCAAAGCCGGATAAAACCCAAATATGGCTTCGAATATTTTTTGATTTGATAAATCGTTTTGATGGCAGCGATGAACAAATGACCAAAATAATTATCGCCGGAGTAAAATACATTTCTCGAATAAATGTAAAAAACGGCGAGCGTGGGATAACTTGGCTCAAGCAAAGTTTGTTTGTTTATGAAGCCGTCATTGATTGCATGAAATGGTTTACCCCGGCATATTTGGCGCGGATGTTTCCCGCAACAAAGACTTATGACGGCGATAAATATGAGTGCAAGGATTATTTCTATGCAAAAGCTACTCTCAAAGACCATCCGCGTTTCACGGAAGATTTTTCGCCGGAATTATTTTGTTGGGAGTATTGGAATAAAGACCTCGGTTTGTTTGCCGTCAATGCCCTCATGCTGGTCGATGAGCTAAACGGCAGAAAGGGTATCCCTTCCGTTATGGAGCGATTTTTTGAAGAAAACGACATCGACATTCCGATTTATCACGAAATCGACGGGCTGTTTTTCGACCAGTACGGCAATTTTGCAGGGAAACCTCAGCGAAAAATACCGAGATATTTGAAGTTGGTGAAATAAATGGCTGATATAACAATGTGTCGAGGCGAAAATTGCGATGTGCGTGAAAAATGCTATCGTTATACTGCGCCGGTCAGTCGATATTGGCAGTCGGTATTCGCTGAAACGCCGACAGGGAAACCTTGCGAGCATTTTTGGGATAATGCGGTAATGTTTAACGGAAAGGAAGCGGGAATATGGTGGAAAATGGAAAAATGAGCAGAGAAGCTTGCGAACGTGAAATTTTAGCATACGCAAAAATTATAAAAAATATTTATCATCAGTATTGCCCCAATGGTCACGCATTGCAAATTACTTTTATACCTTCGACCGATGGGTGCGATGCGGGAGATTGGAAAACCGACGAAATACATATCAAAAATAATCTCTACTGTAGCGGCAAAGCCGAAAAAGGAAAGCCGATAGCTTGCAAATATTCAATTCCGCAAAAGCCGAAAACGGCGAAAGCCTTGTTTGAAATCGAGTACGGCGAAGGTTCGTGGGAGAAAGAAGGAAATTCCGATGGAAGTTATGAAATTTTAAATGCTAACCCATTATATATTTTCTGAAACATTTTGCGACTTTTTTTGAAAACAATATGAAAATTTCAAGACCTAAAACGATATTTTTTCACTTTTGTTCCAACAAAAGTTGGAACAAATTTCAAAAGTTGGAACAGAAGTTGGAACGGGCTAAAGGCGCGAGGGGCAAGGGAAGAGCCTATATAATATAGGAGTGTTCCAAGTGTTCCAACTCTTATAATAATAAAATTTAAAAAAATCTACCACCCTCTTTGTAAAGGTGGTTTTTAAAGAGGGTGGTATTTTTTATATAGAATTGTTTTTTCGGTTGGAACACTTGGAACAGTTGGAACAGGGACTTAAAACCCGCGTCATTACTGGACTTTTTCTGCAAAAGGGTGTTCCAACTTTTTGCAAATGTTCCAACTTTTTCTTGGAACATTTTGAAAAAAAGCTGAAATCTAGGACTTAAACCCTAAAATTGCCTGAAATTTTTATGAATTATTCCAATGAGCATTATGGGGTTTTAAAATGCTACTCTAAAAATCTTACTGGAGGGTTTCGATGAATATCAAGGATTTTTTGAAACAGGCTTTCGACATCAACCGAGAAATCGACAACAAACTCGAACAACTCGAAAGGCTCAAAGAACTGGCGGTTAAAACCACCTCGATTATCTCCGATATGCCCAGAGGGAGCAATAAGCAAGGCTCAAACCTCGAAAACGCAATCATAAAAATCCAAGAGCAACAAGAGAAACTCGACCGTGAGGTTGCACATTTAATCGACAAACAAACACAAATCGCAGCCGTCATCGCTTCCGTCGAAAACTACGACGAACGCATGGTTCTCGAATACCGTTACCTTTGTTTTAAACCTTGGCGAGCAATTGCCAAGGCGATGCGTTTAAGTTCCGAACGAGTGTATTATCTTCACCGCAATGCGATTGAAAAAATTTCAAAAATTAAAGTAAACGACAGTAAACGACAGTAAACGACAGTAAACGACAGCTTGCAACACATCGACGGTTGTGTTATGATAAACTCAGCCGTCGGAGCGAGTAAATCCCAACGGCTTTTATATTGCAACGGAGAATTGAAATGCCCAGTAAAATAAAAAAAGCGTGCGCCTTTCCGGGTTGCCCGGTTCTCTTTTCAGGTGCGGGGAGTTACTGCCCAACGCACGCCAAGACTGAACAGCGGCGGTACAATTTAACGGAGCGAACGCCGGAAGCAAAAAAACGGTACGACCGACGCTGGCGAAAAATTCGTGCGAGGGTTTTAAACGCCAATCCCTTTTGCGTCGAATGCCGGAAGAACGGAAGGTTCACCGAAGCGACGGAAGTTCACCACATTCTTCCTTTGTCGCGCGGAGGCACGAACGACATCGAAAACTTGATGCCGCTTTGTAAATCGTGCCATTCAAAAATCTCGGTACGAGATGGCGACCGATTTCCTCGTAAAACGCTCTAGGAGGCTCGTGGTTGCGTCTAAAAAAAATTTAGGTAAAAACCCTTGAGCAAAAATTCAAATACGCCTGTGGGCGTTTCTGGGTGGTTTTAGAGGGGGAGGGGGAGTCAAAATCCCTACGACCTCACCTCACGGTGAGCGGCGCGGGCTCACGCGCGAAAAAAATATGGTTCAAACGCAGGATTACCGCAAGGAGGTGAAACGATGGCGAAAGATGGAACTTTGAGGGGCGGACGGAGGGTTCGCGCCGGGGATAAGCCGGACGCTTTGGTGGATAAAATCGCAAGCGGACGGAGCGCATCTGTTATGGAGTTTCCAATGACGGATTTTGTCGGCTCTGAACTTCCCTCACCCGCTGCTGACCTCTACGGCGAAGAAATGCCGAAACCAAGCGATTATTTGTCGGCAGAGCAAAGGGACGGGAAACCGCTCGGAGCGGATGAGATTTTCCGTGAAACTTGGGTTTGGCTCAAAGAACGCGGATGTGAGAAATTGGTAAATCCGCGACTTATTGAAAGTTACTCGCAGGCTTTCGCTCGTTTTATCCAATGCGACAAGGCTATAAGCCAGTATGGTTTGGTTGGCAAACATCCCACCACGGGCGGCGCAATGGCATCTCCTTTCGTGTCGATGGCGAATACTTATCAAAAACAAGCAAATCTTCTGTGGTATGAGATTTTTGACATCGTCAAGCAAAATTGCACGACCACTTTTGAAAATATGCCGCAAATGGATATGATGGAGCGACTTCTTCGCTCTCGAAACGGATAAATTTGCAAAAAAAAACAGTGTACATTGCGCGCACTGTTTTTTTTACTTTTTATCTAGCAATAATTTTTGATGTGTATAGGTTTACAAATTCATCTAAATTTTTGGGTTTCCAAACTTTTTGGTCGGCATCATACACACAATCAACCACAAAAGTCCCTTTGCCAACAGGTTCTTGTTCTTGTGTAAGTTCTGTCATAATAATAACGGCTTGTTCTGTAAATTCTTGGTCAGTTTTCATTAAATCCCGACGTTCTTTCATCTTTGCTGTTATGGCATCTTCATTCGGACTGTTGCTGTATTGATTTAGGGTTATTTCTACTGTAGCGTGATTATCGCTCTCGTTTAAAATTTTGCAACTAATACTGTTGTTTACGAAAAATTTTTCATAAGCGGCAGTTCCTAAATTTTGCAACTGTTTATCAGAGGCTCTCTTTATTTTGGGAGGGCTTTTTTTTATAAAATTTTCTCTTACTTGCTCTCGTTTATTGATAACCGATGCGTCATATTTTTTTAGAAGTTCTTCATCGCCGTTTATAAATGCTTTGCAAAATTGCTCCATTCCAACATCGGCGTTTTCTCTAAATAAAGAACAGCCTACGCAAAATACGTTTACGCTAAAAATCAAAAGCAGAAAATAAATAAATTTTTGCTTGCACATATACATTCACTCCTATTCTCGTGTGCAATTATACCCCGATGAAATTATATAATCAAATTTTCAATATTGTCAATTTTTATTTAAGTGAGGCGAGACAATGAGTAAAACAACCGAAGAAATGAAACTCGTTGATGTAAATAAACTTGTGCCTTATGTAAATAATGCGCGGACACATTCAAAAGAACAGATA
>JAGBMX010000126.1 GCA_017634675.1 Selenomonadaceae bacterium
CAACTCAATTATTACAGGCTGTTATTGGAAAAATCCGGCTTTGAGGTTAAGCGGATGTATATTCAAGCTATGTGCAGGGATAATAGCTTACGCACGGCTTCGGAGCGGGGTATTAACAAAACTATCTATATTATTCCTATTTACCGCATCAGCGACCATTGGCTGATGCGGTATTTCAATAAGAAAGCGTTGCGTTTGAATTACTATTTGGATAGGAAGAAACTTCCGCCACCTTGTTCTTTAAAAGAAACTTGGAACGGGCGAAAGTGTGTAGATTATTGCCCCGTCAAGGAACATTGTCCGCATGCAAAAGCGATGATGGAACTTCTAAAGGTTAGTGGTCATAAAGAAGCAATAAGCTGAAACAAAAATCTGGGAGGCGTTATATTATGGCAAAAGTAAATGAAGAAACAAAAAGCATTATAAACATTGATTCTAATGGTTATTTGGCGTTAAAAGAATTTGATTTTAACACAGTCGTTTCGGAAGAAATGGACGGCTTAAACACGGTATTTGAGCGTATAAAAATGCCCTCCGGCGGAACTACGCTATTTCAGTTGCCCGCAGACGATACCGATGAACCGAGCTTTGTGAAAGATTTTTCTGCGGTTATATTACATCATCACCCAATTCGCGCTTACTTTAAGACGAAATTCACGGGAGCGACGAATCCGCCAGACTGCGGAAGCTTGGACGCTGTGAAAGGTTACGGAGAACTTGGCGGAGATTGTAGAAATTGCATTTACAATGACTTCAACACGGGAGAAAACGGGGCTAAAGCTTGCAAGGAACGCCAGCGGCTTTATCTTCTGCAAGAGGGAGAACTTTTCCCCATAATACTTTCCCTTCCGACAGGTTCGCTTAAAGAGTTCAGTCGTTATCTTATGCGTCTTTTAACTAAAGGCATCAAGAGCAACGAGGTTGTTACAAAGTTCTCTCTGACAACGGCGACGAATAAAGGCGGTATTATTTACGCTAAAGCAGCGTTCAAAATGGAACGAAAACTTACATCTGAGGAACTTACTCTGATTGCCAGCCTATCAGAGCAAATCAGGATACTGAGCGGCAGGATTGGATTAGAGGATGCTGAAACAGATCCTGCCGTTTTGTCAGTGGAAAACCAAATGTCAAGCGCAGGATTTCAGCAAACCGCATAATTTTCATGGGAGCGAGAAGCAGGAACATCCTGCCCTCGCTCCTTGACGAAGCCATTTACCTTGTTATCAATCATGACATTTTCCGAAATGTTATCCGCAAGCGGACTGAGGGGATGTCCGAAACGGCAAGCGACCTTCTCAACAGTGCATTTTCTGAGTGAAGCAAGGGTGTACACTAGTGTACACCCTTGCTTCGTAGCTTTTCGATTGCATAAATTTTCTCACTATGTTATTATCTTCGTATAGAAAACGATGTCATTCTGCCAGTGCAAGGGGGAATATGTTTGTTACTCGGAAATATAGACTCGAAGTTGCCAGAAAATTATTTCATGAAATGGTTTAGGGAGCGTATGAAGGAAGGACGCATCAATCTGAGGTTCAAGGCAAGCGGAGAACGCTATCTGAGTGATTTCATTAAAAAAGACGATATCGATGAATGGCGACCAGAAATGCCTGTATTCATCTCTGCGCAGACGGGGGCAGGGAAAAATTGGTTCATCCAGCAGATATTGATGTACAATCTTAGTGAGAGCAACCATACAAATGGAACGAATGAAAAAATCTTGTTGCTGAGCAATCGTGTTGCAGCGAATCGGCAAGCCAAACTTCAGCTGATGGAATTATTGCCGGATTACGAAGCAAATAATACAATGCGCCTGAAAGCAATATATTCCGCAGAAGGATTGGATGAGGCACTGAAACAACTGCATAATGTGTACATATACTCCTACAAGCAATTCCTTTCTGCTGAAAATCTTGGTCGGGAAAATTTTAAATATGTTGTATGTGATGAGTGCCATTATTTTACCAGTGATGCCCATTTTGCTACCGAGACACAGCAAGTCCTGCAAAAAATCATCCATGAATGCAGTAATGCAATCCACATCTACATGTCCGCAACTCCCGATGTTGCATTTGAACCGATTCTTCGGACGGAATATGCGCGCATACAACAGGTCATCGATGCCTTGAGTGAAGCAAAGGAAAATAGACTTTCCATTGTCCCACAAGTGAATATCGATCAAATAAATACGGCTATCCGAGGCATGAAAACAGTGGAAGATTTTCCACAGTCCTATCAGGCGCAGAAGAGAGCTGAGTGGGAAGAAGTGAATCATGCCTACGACCAAGAGATTGCTTCCAAGCATCTGGATGTGCTTTTCTACTATATGGAGCGAAATTTCGACTATATCCGGAACCTGTTTTTCTATCAAAATGAAGAAGAACTAACTGCAAGAATTCTTCAGAGCTTGAAGAATTCCGAAGAGAAGTGGCTTATTTTTACACGAACAAAGTCAGAAGGGCGGGAATTGTGCGAGAAAATCAAGACGGAATTTTCAAAAGCCTATCCCGATGATTCCAAAGATAAGAATAGTGTTCCCATAGCTATTTTCATTGATGCAGACTCCAGAAACAAATATGGAATGGAAGCGGATGAATTCCAATACATCGTCGAAAACGAGTCCTTCCGCCCCTCTGTTCTGATTGCTACCTCCACACTTGATAACGGCGTAAACATCAAAGATGAAAATGTCAAAAATGTTGTCATAGACTTCTTGGGACTTGTCCCTTTTTTCTTTACAGATAGAAATTCTTCCCTCAAAAATCGAAACAGTGATCCAAAATTTCCGTGAGTATCTTGCATCTCTGAAAGCACTCCGAAAACTGGGACCTCCTGATTATGACACCAGAATGAAACAGGCTGTATCCCGTTTTTATGCGTGGGCTGATAGGAAAATTGAATCCTTATATGCAACGGTAAGTGATGCATCTCATGCGCTTATTAAATTGGATGCCAATAATATGTATCGTACCATTTTCTGGAAATTGTTAATCTCTGAGTCTCTAGCAATCATAAATACGATCAAAGGTACCTTGCGTGTAGAAGCCAGAAGTTATAATGAGATAGAAAAATTACACCAGTACATTTGCGCACATCCTAACGAACCAATGAACGTGGACTGTTGGAGAGATTTCTATAAGCAGTTTCAAACCCAATTAGAGGAGTTTTTCCCTGATCGGATTGGTCGCATCTTAGAAAAAGATTGGTGGTTGGCAATTAAAGTATGCCTATTTTCTTCCCCTCAAGAGCTGAAACTGAGGCATTCCCTTTCCATTCCCAAAAAAGTCAGCGCTTCATGGCTCAAACAAAATGGAATCGACATAGGTAAAATAACGACAGCGGCTATCTTTTCAACAATGCAGGTTGTAATACATTCCGCAGGCTGGAAAGTCAGAAAAAAGGATATCAAGACACATTCCGAAACGATAAAAGAGAAAATAATAACTGCCCAGCTCTATCGAAATTTGGATGAAAAAGGCACCCCGGAACGTCATAATCAATCGCTGCGTTTCATTCTGGAAAACCTTAGTCGAAAAACACTTCGAGATCCTATGACATTGCAGCTGAGAAAGATGATTCAGGAACAGATGAATGGCTTTTTTCTGTCGGAAAAGGATTTTCATATCTCAAGAGATATGCAGTATGCATTATGGGAAAATTATGAACAATCAATGAAAAATTCTGACAGTTTCAAGGCGTGTCAAGAGAAATGTAAGAATTTTCAGGTTCTTTTAGAGGAAATAGCTTATGATTTGTTGTGTAATCAAATTCATCATACATGATAAATGAGAGCTATGGGAACGTACACGGAATACATCCGAAATATCCGTTTTTGTCCGTATGAGATGAAGAGTTCTTCCATAGAGAGCCATCTTTTCCCAATTTGCGGTTTCCCATCAAGGAAAGTGATTGGTGGGAGAAAAATAAATTATGTTCAACGAGCACATCCCCTATCCCTAACGACAAAGGGATAGGGGATTTTTCTTTCCAATATCTATGATTCTTGAGCTATATTTCTATTCTCGTATGCACCAGAGAATGTCAAAAACGGATTTTTCGGAAATATACTCTATGGGAAATTTAGGGTATTCTACAAGCTATTGGGGGGATAACTCCCCGAGAAATTTGTGTCGTAGTCGAAAGGCAGCACAGAGAGAATTGCATCACAACAATAAAGAAAGGATGACGTGTTATGAAAATCACCATGATTCCCGTAGAAAAGCTGAAGCACTCCGATGCTCCAAAGATCCGCAAGGATTCCCCTTCTACCCGTACAGCCATGAAGAACTCCCTTCGCTATCATGGAATTTTGTCTCCATTCCGTGTCCACACTGACAAGAACGAATCCGGGTGCTACATCGTGGATAAGGGGAATATGCGCCTCGATATCATCAATGAATTGAATGCCAGCAAGCATTCGAAGGTTAAATTTCCGGAAGTCCCCTGCATCGTCACAGATTCGTTCGAGTCCTACGAAGCCAGTGGGAAGACGCCGGAAGAAAACGATTGCTCGGATCGTGAGGAAGAAAAGAATCTTGACACCAAAGCCCATTATGCAGCGATCACGCTCAAGCTCTGTCAAAGTGGCGTGGACAAAGAGGCATTGACCTTGGAGGTTCTTCGTTTGCGGGAGGAGCGGAAGCTCGGCTATGGTGCTATTGCCCAAAGGATTGGGCGCAGTCGTTCGGGCGTCAAGAAGCTGCTGAAATCCTTTGAGGCGAAAAGCTCAGAACCGATGAAATCAGCAACAGGGCTGGGCCGGAACGAAATGACGAGAATTGCGAACGGTCTAAAGAAGCTTCAAGAAGGTCTTTCAAAAGAGCTCCTTGATACCTATGGCGCAGCCATCGCAAAAGTAAACGAGTGCCTGAAAGCACAGATTGGGAATGAAGCCCAAGGCCAAAGAACCGACAATAGCGGCAAAAAAGACTCTCAGACATCAGTGACAACGGACTCAAAAGATGAAAAATAAAAAAGACGTGAAATTCGTCAAGGAAGGAAGAAGCTGAAATGATGCAATTCGATTCCATGATTATGATAAGGAGGTAGACGAAAATGAATATTATGAAGAGGAGAATCTTTATTCCCCGCAAACGGACAACCCCTATTCCCTGTCGTATTGAAGATCTTGACCAAAGGGCGCAAATTCCGTTGGAATCAGTTCTTACGAAGATTCTCGCTCGCCTTTATCGTGAGAGGAGGCTACTGCTGGATGAGCATACTTGAAAGATTGAGGAAGCAGGCAAACGGAGGGCTGGTGACAGCAGCCCTCTACGCCCGCTTCTCTAGTGACAACCAAAGAAACGAAAGCATTGATGCTCAAGTGCGAGGTATCAAGGAATTTGCCAATGCGAACGGCATTATCATTGTAGAGCAGTACATTGATCGAGCCAAGTCCGCTACCACGGATGACAGACCAGAGTTCCAGCGAATGATTCAGGAATCAGGTAAAGGTAAATTTCAACTGCTCATTGTCCACAAGCTTGACCGTTTCGCCCGTAACCGTAGTGACAGCATTGCCTACCGCATGAAGCTCCAACGTAACAGGGTAGCACTAATGAGCGTGTTAGAACCATTCGATGAAGACAGACCGGAAACAATTCTACTTCAATCGGTCATCGAGGGCATGAATGAGTTCTATAGTAGGAATCTTGCTCGTGAAGTGCGGAAGGGTTTGAAGGAGAATGCTCTGCACGGCAAGCATACCGGCGGCTTACCGCCATTGGGGTACGATGTGGATAAAAATACTCGGCTACTTGTAATCAACGAACACGAAGCGGAAGCCGTGCGTTTTATCTATAAATCGGTGTTAGAGGGTAACGGCTATAGCAGTATCATTATCAGGCTTCAACAAGAAGGATATAAAACTAAAGCCGGAAAATCCTTTGGAAAAAATTCGCTTTATGAGATACTTCACAATCCTAAATATAAGGGCGACTATGTTTATAATCGCGTAAGCCCTGCCGACCCTTATACCAAAAAGCGAAATTCCCATCAAGAAAATTTGCCCGAAGATATGATTATTATTCGTGGCGGAGTACCCGCGATAATATCCGAAGATGATTTTGACAAAGTACAACAAATTCTAGATAAGCGTAAAAGACAATATCGCGGTATCAAGAAAAATCAAGAGCGGTATCTTTTAACCGGAAAAATATTTTGCGGAATATGCGGTTGTAGCTATACGGGTAATCGTAAAAAATCCAGCGGAAACCGCGCTCCAAACATAACATATCGTTGCAATAAACAATCAAGGCGTACCAATATCGCTTGCAAAAATCGCGAAATTAACCGCGATTATATAGAAGCCTTTGTCGTAGAGCAGATAGAGAAAGCCATTTTTAACGGCAAAATGGCGGATATTATTATAAGCCGCTTCGAAGAATATCTGCGCGAGCAAAATAAGGAGATGAGTCAGAAATTAAAAAGGCTGGAAACTCAAATTAAAGAAATTGACGTTAAACTCTCCAACCTATCGGATATATTAGCCGATGGATTGGAACGCCGTCAACGCAATATCGTTTTGGAAAAAATGGAAAGTCTCGAAGATGAAAAAACTGCGCTCAAAGAATATGTTTTACAAGAAAAATCAGCGTTAGATTTAGAAATCCCTAAGAAGGAAGAGTTAAAACAGTATTTTCATAAAGCGCAGACCTGTTTTCGCGACAAAAGCCTTGAAGAAATGCAAGAGTTAATTGATATGTATGTGGAAAAAATAATAGTCTACGAGGACGAGATTGAGGTTATCCTTAATCTCGTCCCTTTGTTTTATAGGAAAGATTTTACTCGGCAAGTTTATAAAATATCTCGAAAGAAGCTTATGCGAAAATAAAAAAGCAATCGGCTTAAGTAACCGACTGCTTATATTTTCGACTGCACACAAAAAACATTTTGTATACAATTTGTGTGTGTTGTTGGTGGAGACGAAGCAACACCGCCTTAACCCACTTTTTTTTACCCCCTTTAAGTTTACGGGTATAGAAGATTTAAAATTTTAAATTTTTCGTTTAAATTTTGGATATGAAATTTACTATAAATATGCTATAATACGAAAAAATTTAAAAGGAAGGTTTTTTATGACTTACAAGGAATTTTTTGAAAAAGTAAAAGATAGTCTCCCATTATACGACGAAGAAAGGAGAAAATCTATAAGCATTTTGGAAGAAATGTTAAAATTTATCGAAGATCCCAGGGAAAAATCAATGGCATCCAAAGTTTTAGAAGATCTAAAAGAACGTCTATCGGCATTCAAAAAAGAATTACCAGAAGCCGCAAATCATGGAGATGGTTATGCTCAAAGAATATTGCAACTGCTTGATTGTGCTACAGAAGGAAAAGATGACGCACTTTATCAAGGTTACTACATCGATGACATGGATTATCTATGGCATTATAATTATAAAAAATTGTTTGTGGGACTTGATGATATAAATGTCATAAATAAGTATCAGTTCGAAGAAGCTTATGCTTCGATTTATTTGGCGCAAATGGGCAATGTTCCGGATGATGAAATTGCACCAGTGGGAAATAAGTATCAAATTGGATATGATGCGTTGGAAAAATACAAATTTCAAATCAGTGAAACAATAACTAGAAAAATTAAAGAATTAGCCGATGCTGCGTGGCAAATCGGCAATCCTGTGAATGAAGAAAAGCTAGAAGATTTAATATGCTACATAAACATTCCATACGAAAATACCGAAATTCAAAGTATAAATTCTAAAAATGTAAAGCGTGTATTCAAGGAATTTATAGAAGCCTTTAATTTGGACACGGATGAATGGATATATACGGATATTGATATTTATTCCGATAAGTTCAAAAATCTTTGTAAAATCCATATTTATTTGCCTATCGAGGGCGAAGTAACGGGGGTTTATTTTTTTGAAAGATATTACGGTCAAACAAGAGTAAAAGATAATAGCATAAATGTTATTGAGCAAATTATGCCAAATAAAAATGAAACACAAGAGGCCGCAGTGCCCATATTGTCAATAGAATATGAATCATCAGAAACTGACAAAGAAACTATGACCTGTTTGGATGTTGTTAATAATCCAGACAAAATGAAGAGATTTAAAGCAAAAGATAAAACGATCTATGAAGAAATAACAAATCAGAACGGCTATATTATGGATAAACGACAAAAACGCTATGATTCGTATAAAGAAAACTTTTCCAAAATATATAATTTTGATTTAAACTGTTATATCGAAGAAAAAATCGAAGAGGAAATCAAAAAGAAAGTCAAAAAGGAAATGAATGAGAAAATCAAAAAGAAAATTAAAAATGAAATTAAAAAGAAAGTCAAAGAGGAAGTAATAAAACTGGGCGATTTGCTCAATTACATTGAATACGATTTGCTTGCTAAAGATAAAAATTCCTCGAATAAGGCTAAACTTTCAAAAAAATTAAATATTTTTCTTATGCTCAAATCTCCCGCTATTGAAATTTTTGAAAAATTTCCCTCAAAAAATATAGCGGAAAGAGATTGCTTTATTTTTTTGAAGTCCGAATTTTTGAGGCATATAGAATTATCGGATATTCTTGTATTAAGGGAGCGCATCAAGACGGCTTTTGAATTATTATTGCAAAATATGAAATCTGCAGCATATTTTAGTATAGAGAATGCTGTTATATATAAAACAATTTCTGCTGGATTAATAAAAACATTAAATCCAGATGAGATAATAAAAGATTATAAAATGTATTCGGAACGGCTTATTGCGTTAAAATTTGAAGAAAATCACCATAGCAAAAAGGACAATATTTTTTTCGATTTTCTTCTGAATATAGTTATAGATGAATATAAATTCGAACTAAAAATGAGAAATAAAAACATAAAAAGTGTTGTAAATTTTAATTCTAAATCTATAGCAAAAGAAATACCTGATTTTAAAGATTCATTAAAGTTAACTCTTAATGCGTATCCAAAGTTACCGTTGGTTGATGCTTCTAAAATATGGCAACCACATCATAGTATATTGGTTAAATATTTTCTTGAAAATTACAATGTGAATTTATATCTCTCGTTTCTTGCGTAATTATAGTACAGCTTTGTAAATTTGCAGATAATATTCAAATTACTTTATCTAAATCGTATCGCAATACTCGTGTTAAAACTCTGACTTTAAAAGAATTATTAAAGTCAGATATAAGTAATAAAGAAGTTACAAGAATACTTTCATATCTCATAGAAAAACAGTTTTATTATAATGTGGGCTATGGAACTGCATACGAAGTTATGAACGATTTTCGTGTTGTGCTGGAAAGTAAAGCTTTAGATTCAATAAAAAACAATTTGGATAAATTGGATAAAACGGATTATGATATATCTATTAGTAAAATTTTTAGAGAAAAATATAAAGATTTACTAAAAAATAGGTTGGTTGATTTTGATCTAAATATAACTTTGCCGGATCTAATAGCTTCATCTGATTGGGATACTTTCTTGAACTCAATATCTAATGAATAGATAAAATGTATATTTTTTTTATAATTTTATAAATTTTATAAATTTCCCCCAAAAAATTTTTAAAAAACATTTTTTGGGGGAATTTTTTTGTACGCAAATCCGATAATGCTATTGAAAGCGCAAAACCTTAAATTCTATCAAAACGCAAAGCTTTATTTCGTATTTATGATTAAGAGAGGGGAGGTTACGATACAATTACTTTATAAAGTAATTGTATTTTAAATAATATAAGGTTTTGCAGATAATTCACTACTGATATTTTAGGGAGGAAATTATATGGAAAATTATCCGGATAATTCCATTGTTGTAAGCAGTATTTCCGAAAATTCGGAGAACAACAATCAAGCACCACAAAACGCTCTCGTTCCCTACGAGCCTGAAGTGTTGCAGAGAGAACAATTAGCACTTGCTCAACAACAGCAACAAACTCAACAAGAGGCACAAGTGGTATCAAATCAAGTTTCCATGAATTATGTGCCAAATTACCAACAAACTGCGCCATATTACCTTGGCAACATCGCTTGCGCCGATATAAATTTAAAGCAGGCACAAGATTTAAATCATAAACGGTATGCAGCATGGATAGAATTGAATGCTTATCACGCAAAAAAAGAGATAGATTTTGAATTTGAAGTCAGACGGCAAATGATGATTGCTCGTTCATATACGCAGTTCTCGCCCCAAATGAATCCCTGTGCGACAGTCACCAGAACGCTTCCGACGCTTGATCGAAATACGGTGCTAGAATTTTTAAAAATTCATGAAGCTGTGCGTTTGGATCGAACCTATGGTGAAGCATATAAATTTATTTGGACTCGCGATAAAAGCCTAATTCGGCATATTATCGTTAGAGAAAGTGAATTTTGCATCGAATTTGAAGATTATATCTTCGATAATTTTCCTGCATACGAAGAAATTACCCAAACGGTTATTGAGCGTTTAAAACGAATGCTTGTGCATTCTATACCTAAACTTTCTGTTTCGGGATTAGAAGTAATAGAAGAAAATAACGTGGTATTTCCAAACGGTACTTTTGATTTGATTTCCGGAATATTCCATGAAAGAAATATGGTGAGGGTATTTAATCGTTTTTCACTTCTGTATGATTTTAATAAAGATGCCCCAAATCCTGATAATTTCGATAAGATTTTAAGCGATATAAGCGGCGGCAATACCGATATTGTTACCCGCGCATACGAAATTATCGGTGCGCTTATTTCGCCTCTCGCCCGTTTAAAGCTTATCTTTGTGTTTCAAGGGGCAAGCCACGGAGGGAAAACGAAGTTAGCGGAACTCATATGCTTATTGTTAAATGAGCTTGGAGTTCGCGTCGTTAATGACATTTCCGAGGTTACAACCGAAATAAAGCTAGAAGAGGGGCTTCAAACACAACTTCTTTATATGCAAGACGCCCCAGATAAAAAAATCACCGCAAAACAAGCGAGCTTCTTAAAAACTTTTGCGGGCGGTAACACGCTCAACCAGTCTGCTAAGTTCAAGTTGCTTATATGTACTAACGGCGCATTACATACGGGCGATGGCGGATATTTACCTCAATCGCTTCTAAATCGCCTGACGGTTTTGCCGTTCCCAAGAGCAATGACGCTAGATTTTGACGAATATCGGGAAAATTATTTTGAGCAAGAACGCATGGGAATCGTCAAAAAATCCCTTGAAGCGTTTCACCGCGTTTTAATATCTGGCGGTAAGTTTACCGGTGATTTTTCGATAAATAAATATATTGAAAAGCCTGTGGAATCTGCGGAACTAAGCGATGATGAGTTGTCAAGGCTTCATTCGGCGTTGTCTGAAATGAGGGATAAACTTGAAACTACGAAACTTTCTAAAGTTTTGGATGAACTTTTTGTCATCGCAGACAAGGTAAACCAAGATATAAATGCTCAAACTGTTTTTAATATGGTTAATGATATTCTACCAGAACAAGTCAAAAATGTAGCTGTAATGGGGCGTTGCCTAGCGAATCATTTTGGAGATCGGTTGCGTTCAGAAAAAATCGGTCAAAAAATGTGTTATAATTTGGATTTTCGCAAATCAAACGAATAATTGAGCAAAAAGTGGCAGTGAAAAAATCAATTTTCACTGCCACTTTTTATTGGTATATTATCCCATTATAGTGATTCCGTGTTCTTTGGCAATATCTTTTATTTTTTTCTCCGGAAAATCGGAAATTTCAGATATAACCTTAACAGAATGATTGGTTTTGAGCATTTTTAAAACCATCTCACTCTTTCCCTTTTCTATTCCACGTCGTTCTACACCATCGCTTAAATTACACATAGCCGTAACCTCCTCGTTCATTTTGGTTGTCATTGGAATTTTAAAACTATCCTCTAATATCCCCTTTTTCTCTTTTGGTTCTATCTCGGTCGATAGTAGCACTGAAAGCAACCTTAATATGTCGTTCTCTTTTCTGCCTGCGGGATTTCCTAAATTTATCAGTACAATGTTTGTTAAATCGTATTCCGATACCGAACGACTTGCCTTACCTGTAATCTGTTCTTCCTTCATAGCATAACGCAGGATACTGTATTCTTGATTTTTCGGCGGATTCGAGCAAATCCATATAGACACAACTTTTCGTAGTTTGCCATAATCTTGATTGGTGAAAACAGAGCCGTTTTGCGCTGAAATCATACGCCCACAGTAATAAGCGGCTCTTTTTAAAAGAGGATAACCGGGATAAAAATCGTTCTGCTCTTCCACATTGATAATTAAATTCGAGAGCGTATCTTTGGTTGAGGCAGAGAAGCGAATATCGTAAAATATATTGCCCTCATATAAACTCTTGTCGCTCTCGCTCATTCCACTAATGCGTCCGGGCGCATTAGTATTTTCTACCATAACGGAGCCGACTTCCGGCTGTTCAATACAAGTGATTATTTCGTCAACGGAATAATCCTTATACTCCGTTAGAGTTCCTTTTAAAATCCACGCCAAAATGTGTTTATCCGCTAAAACATTACGACAAGCGGCATCAAAACGAATTTTATCCTCAGAATATTCAATATCTCTTGCTAAAGCGGTATTCATCTTTTCGCCTCCTTTTACATTATTATAACATATTTTAAAAATTTTTCCACATATCTTTTCTGTTATGAATGATTGATGAATGATTGATAAAAAATTTTTTTGCGCTAAAAATAGACGATAATTCAGCATATAAAAATATTTTTTCAATCACGCATCAATCACGTCAATTTATCGCTGATTACATATTCCCGAAAATCCGTGCCCTATAAGAATATCCGAGACTCCGCAACGAATTTCATAAAAAGCCTTATACGGTATCTGCAACCTTCCTCCGGTCATAAAATCAGTATTATTGACGATGATATGAATATGAAGATTATCCGTATTCGTATGCACGCAACCAATAGTCTGAAAATACCCTCCAAAATTCGCTAAAAATGTGACAATTTCTTGGGCGCATAGCAAAAATTCTTTGTATTTTTCTGAATCATCTTCCGACAGTGACACGACAAATTCAAAGAAGTTGTTGCCACTCAATGTATTGTTTGTTGTACTTTGATAACAAAATTTCGTCATCATCATCTCTTCGTAAGGATACATAGCGGAAACGTAAGCACAGTACGTCACGCTTGGATTTGAGGCTAACGGGTTTCTTATATAATTTATGCGCTCCAATAGCTTTATGCTATCGTTTACGGTATGTGTAATAATTTTCAGTATCGCTTCGTTCATTTTACATTCACCTGCGAACTATTGGATTTAGAGAGCGCATTACATCTTCTTGCGCCACGCGATAGGTTTCGCCATAGGCGGTCTTTATCATTCCGATGACCGTTGATATTCGATTTTGCTGCAACTGAAGCGTCTCGATAAATGAATGGGAAATATTTTTATTGGAATATTGCCCTAATAATTCATTGTTTGCTTCAACCGCATTATTAAGCGCATCTACGCGTTCCATCATATTGTTGTGATACTTGATAAAGTTACCTTGTATCATACCCATTTGTCTTGCAATTTCCTTGCCGTTCGTAATAGGCTGAATTTTGCCATTGATTGCCATTTCACGGACATATTGTCCCACTTTCATACCTGCGCTGTCCGCTTTCCCTTTAATCACAGCGTACTCGTCTTCACTCACTAAGAAATGAATTTCTTTTTGTTTAATTTTCTTTTCCATAATAGCCTCCTGTCCATTATCTCTATCCTGTTATAAATATATAGTCCATATCATTACTAGCCATTAGTAACATCGTAAAAGTGTTCGATAAAATGTGGATTTAGATTTTATTTTTAATCTCTATTACTAACTTATGATTTATTTAGTATAAATATATAATATTGTACACCATTATATGCCATTGTAATTTATTACTATACTTTCTTAAATATACAATTATATTACATAACATTATTAAATTATAGTTATGTTTAGTTATTGTTAAAAATTATTTTATAAAGTTTATAATGTACCATACACAACTTTGTAATCTATTGATTTTTTCACCATTTTATCTTATAATTGCAATAAATAAGCGACTACTAAACATTAGAAAGGCAGGCGAACCTATGGATAAAACGACTAGCCAACCCAATAGACAGTATCGCGATTCTGTCTTTCGCCATTACTTCAAGGATAAAACTCGCCTGCTTTCCCTATGTAATGCTATTTTAAACACAAATTATACGGATACAAACGAACTTAAAATAACAAATCTTGATGAAGCAGTATTTAATGGGCAAAAGAACGATATAGGATGCGTTATAGACGGAAAATTCTTGGTGCTAATCGAGCATCAATCAACGGTCAACGAAAATATGCCGCTACGGTGTCTTTCTTATGTTACCGAGATTTTAAACAATCTTATAGAAAAGAAACGCGCTATATATCAGCGCGCAATGATTAAAATTCCCGCTCCCGAATTTATAGTGTTCTATAACGGCGATGATGACGAGCCGTTAAAAAGAGAAATGCGCCTGTCTGATGCTTTTCTTACAGAAACTCACGCTTTAGAACTCATAGTGACGGCTTATAATATCAATTTGGGTCTTTCACAACCCTTAATAGAAAAATGCTCATATCTTCACGATTACAGTTTTTTCGTTAATAAAGTAAAGGAAGGCAAAAAAAGAGGGCTAACAACGGAAGAAGCAATAAGAGAAGCCGTTAGGTATTGTATCGATCACGGAATTATGCGAGATTATTTAAAAGAGAACTCAGAGGAGGTTTTTCACATGGCTATTGATGTATGGGATATTAACGAGGCTAAATATTATTGGAAAGAAGAAGGTGTAGAAGAAGGAAAAAACAGTGTTATACTTGAACTTCTCAAAGCCAAACAACCTTTATCTTTTATATCGCAAGTATCAAAATATCCTATAGAACGCATTGCGGAAATCGGCAGAATGAACGGTATCCCTTTGCCAAATTGAAATCAAAAACGCGCAAAAAATAACGCAGAGCCTGTGCCCTGCGTTATTTTTTTATTGCTGCGTAAAATCATCGCGTCCCTTGTCTTTTCCAATTTATCTTATAAACTCAAACTTCCCACATGAAAAACATCTCTAGATCCTTATGTAGCAACAAGCAAGCACGGGAAAAGGCTACACCGCCAATCGAGGCTGGAGACTTCTTCTCAAATGCTCCGGCAAGTTGTTCATAAACCTTTCCATCAATTCATCCATCTGTGCATCCGTCAACCGGAACATTCCCTGCACGGCCTCCAGCATAGCTGTGGCAATCATCAGCA
>JAGBMX010000127.1 GCA_017634675.1 Selenomonadaceae bacterium
ATAGTGGTGCGAAAGGTGAATTAGTGCCGTTCACAGATGACCTCTCCACCGCTTCGCAGTCCCCCTCCCATTTCAGGTGAGGCAACGTGAAGGTGACTTTTCTATTATATATCCACAAAATGAGAAATCAGAGAGCCTCCCTTGAAAGGGGAGGTGCCCGAAGGGCAGAGGGGTTGACCATGAAGAGCAATATTTTTCTTTTTTTACTACCCGTGAATAGTAACAAATGACAATTTCAACATAATAAAGAAAGTGATAATTAGAACCTAATTCTAGCCTCCACGCCGACTATGTTGGCGCCGTCAACGTGCTCAAAGATTATGCCCGTGCGGTCGTCAATCTCGTAGGTTGCGCCTATCAAGTAATTGCCGCTGCCCTTGCCTAAGCCTTGGTTGTAGCGAACGAGCCATTTGTCGCTGATGTATTTTCCGGCGGATAAGCTGTAGTAATCGTCGATTTCGCGGTGACGGACAAAGGTGGAGCCGCTGCCGTAAGTTGCCGCAAAAGAATCAAGTTGCAGACCTTTTTTCATTTCCTTTTCAACGGTGGCCAATGCGGTCATTTGTAATCCGGCTATTAAAATCCCTCGCATTTCTTCGGAGCCGGAGCTTTCTTTGGAGATTTTGTCATATCCCGAGCCTAAGGTGAGGAGTCTGGCAATTTCCGTCTGACTCATGGCGGGAGATGAACTCAGATATGTCTTTAACTTGTTCGTACCTAGTGGTCCCCTTAAGGCAACATATACCTCGGTTTTTCCCACATGAGTTTCGGCGAAGAAGAATACGGTGGGAAGGAAACTGCCGACTTGGTTGAAAGCCACTTCTCCGTAACGAATGTTAAAGATGTTGTTGCTTACCTTCACCGTACCGCCTCTATGCACCTCGATTGTACCGCCCGGCAGTGGGAATCTCGTAGAACCTTGCATTGAAGCCGTGCCGCTAAAGTACATATCAAAGAGTTGCGCTTCGTATAAGTGGACGCGTTTTCCGAAGTTTAAGTTGAGATTTAAAAGAATTTCGGGCATGGGAGCGTCCGATTCGGGGATAACGGGCACGGAAATCTGGGCGTATTCGGTGTCTACATGACCCGATATTCTTGGAGCAAGATGTCCATCCTGTTCGGTTTTGCTCTGATCGAAGGTAAGTTGCCCGGAAAGAGGTCCCGTAAAGTATTCGCTTTCAATTTGAAGTTTATTAAAATCAAGATTTACCAAGAAGTTTACGGGAGCGTTTTCATTTTCTTGAAAAATTAATTTTCCAGTTGCGTCGTAACTACCGGTTCCGATCTTGCCGGAAAGGTTTTCCAAGAGAATTTCCCTGCCCTTTCCCATAACGGAAAGTTCCATTTCCGTTATGGGTTTTCTTATGCGTTTTAACTTTACGCTGCCGTTTTTAACCACAAAATTTCCCGTCACCTCGGGGCGTTTTAAAGTGCCGGTAAGCGTAAAATTGCCGTCGGTCTCACCCATGCCCCATTCCACTTCTTTGGAAAGAGCTGGGATAAGGCTTAAATCCGCATCGTCAAGATGAACGGTTAAATTCATGCTGTCCTCTTTATTGACGGATTTATCTTTAAAGAGCGCCGCTATGGGTACAGTTCCCTTTGCGCTGGCTTGATAATGTTTGTCGCTTACGTTTTTATCCACCAATAAATCTTTTACGTTTAATATGCCTTTGTCAAGAGCAAAAGTTCCCGTGAGAGAATCAAAAGTCGCGCCCAAAACACCGCCGTTTGCGATATGAATGGTCATATCCGCCGCAGGATTATGTATATCGCCTCTAAATGAAGCGTTAAGATTTGCGCTGCCCACTACGTTTGCGTCCGAGCCGGCAAGTTTAGCGATAAGCCCCATGGAAATATCCTTAGCGGATAAATTGCCGGATATGCCGCCTTTAGGAGTAATTAATACGGAACCCGCCATTTCTCCTTTTTCGCCCTCATAGCCCGAAAATCTTTCCACATTAAAAGCTTGAGGATTTGCGAAAATGCGAAGCATAACATCATGAATTGAGTAGCCCGCCAAAGTTCCGCTTTTAATAGTGCCGTCAAGACGGGTTTGCGGTTCGTTTAAAGTTCCCGTGGTGACAACGCTTGCGTCAAGCGCGCCTGTTAAGGGAAACGATTTGTTGTTGGCAATCGCCATCAAAGAGGCTATGTCTCCGCTCACAATGTTTAATCTTCCGTCGATTTTATTCTGCGGAATGTTTGCGACCAAATTCAGCACATACGCGCCGCTCTTGTCGTCAAAGCCTAAATCCTTAACCGTCAACACATCGTCGGCAAATTGCGCAACGCCGCGAATATCTTGAATAGTCACACCGTTTAACGTTAATTCCTCCGATTCGACCTTCGCCATAAATACGGGCTTATCCGTTGTTCCCGTGAGTTTTCCCGATAAACTTCCAACGCCTTCGGCTTTATAAGGAAATTTATGCTCAATTCGCCGCATATCTATGCTAGATGCGTCTATATCCAAATTTAACGCGCGAGTCTTTACGTTTATTGTCCCGCCCGCAGTCAAATCCAAGAGGGGCATTTCAAGGTTAAAATTGTCAAGGTTTAAAATATCGTTGTTTAAAGTGTAATCACCTGTGAGGCTGTTTACGAACATCCCCTTGACGCTGCCCGGCGCAACCTGAAAATGACCGCTTACGGAAGGATTGTCGAGAGTACCCGCAATCTTTACCGTATTATTGAGGTTGCCCGTTATCCCCGCATCTGCCATAAACAGGGCGATAATGCTCTCAAGTCTTGCGCCGTCCGTGTTTACCGTTAAATTAAGATTTTTTTCGCCCGCAATACCCAAATATCCCGTCGCGCTCCACAAACGCCTGCCGTCTTTAAGCATCGCAAATTCGTCTATGTCAAGCCGCTCAAACGAACCTGCAAGCACGGCGCGGAAACTGTCGTAATTCTGCCCGAAAAGGTTGCTCTTAATTGACGACAAACGGAAAGTCAAATTGGGATTGTCTAAACTTCCCTTGATATTTCCCGCAATATCCGCAAAGCCCGAGCCTTTGAAGTTGGGAACGAGCCGTTCAAGCATGGCATAGGAAAGTTTGCCGCCGTAAACGGAAACGTCAACGGTCTTGCCGCCTAAAATTTTTCCTTCGACTCCCAAACTTCCGCCGTTATCCGCAAGCATCAAGCTCAAATAATCAATGTTCAAATCTCCTGCGTTGGCGTAAAAAGAACCGTTTATCCGCTCAACGGGAACATTTTGATAGTTTAAATTTGCGCCGTCAACCTTGCCGTAGATTTTAAGCGCGTGTAAATCGTCGCTCTTACCGTGAACGGCAACGTCAAGCGATACATCCCCGTAAAGCCCCCGAATGTCCGGCAAAAAATTCGCCAAATATTCCGCGCGAAGATGGTTGCCTTTAACGTGCGCCGTAAACGCCAAATCCTTTACGTCAAGTTTGCCTTCGCCCTCAACATCTCCGTCAAAGATATGAGTCGAAGCCCTGTCAATCAACAGCTTCGTACCGAGCATACGGGCCTGAACTTTGGTGTTTCTAAGCACCACGTCCATAACTTCGCCGGATTCCTGATATAAATTCGCTTCAATCTGCGGCGTAGCGAAACTTCCCGTAATTTTGCCGTCAACCTTAATAGCGCCGTTTACCGGAACCTTTGGGAAAACTTTGTTAATATCAAAAGCCTCGCTCTTAACGGCTAAGTCCATTGAAGGCGAACCGTCCCCGAAAGCAATCCTTCCCGCAACCTGCGCCTTTTGCTCATTCGCCGTCGCCTTGGCGTCTATCAGCAATTCGTCCTGACTAAAAGCAACATTTCCCGCTATAGCTTCAATAATGGTGTCGTATACATTAACCCTTCCGTTTTCGACTTCCGCTTTGCCCTTAAAGTTAATGACTTTATCGGTCTTATTTATCTCTGCTTTAACCGTTGGGATTTTCCCCGAAACAATCTCTATATCCTTGCTCAAAATATCTTTTTCGTGCAAAATAGCCAAAAATTCACGATAATTTTCTATCTCGATATTTTCTCCCTCTATATTAAGGTTTACGCTGTCCTTTAATTCACCTTCGGCAACAATCTTCGCGTCAAAATTATTCGCCGCAGCGTCAAATTCCATATCGCTCCCCTTAATGTAAAGAGAGCCGTTCACATTTCTAAGTTCAGCTTTTTTTCCCGCATAATCTCCGTATACGGTTCCGTCTTCAATCTCAATCGTGCCGTCAAAGGCGCTTTCGCCTTCGCCGGAAACTTCGATGTCTTCAATATTTGTCTTACCGTCTTCTTTTACGGTTAAATACGCCACGGGAGAAATAACTTTCACCTTTGAAACTGCGGCTTCCGGCGAAGAAGAAAGCGCAGAAAAGAGACGAAGAGAGACTTCGGCTTTTTTCGCTTCAGCCATTTTCTCCGCCTGCTTATCGTAAAGCGCTATATTATTTATAAAAACCGTATTAAAATCCTCTACCGAAATGCTTTCAACCGTAACGGGGCAACCCAAGGCTTCGCTCGCCTTTTTTGCGACAAATTCCCCCGTCCACTTCCCTGCCGACGAAGACGAAAAAAAGCCGACAACCGCAGACACGGCAAATACAGCCGCAACCGCAACGGCAATCGCTATCTTATAGACATTTTTCATCTTCGTCCACATCCTGTAAAAATAGGGAAGGTTTTTAGCCTTCCCCTATATTTGATTTACATCGAAAATTCCTTCTTTCTTTCTCTCTCTTTTTTGTAAAAAAGAGAGAGAAAGAAAGAAGCAAAGAAAGAGAGAGAAAAAACTTTAATAACTTGTTTTTATATGGGAGTCCAGAGGTGCAAAGCTCCTTTGGCAGAATCAAGGGGCAGCGTCCCTTGTGGGGTTTAGGGCGAAGCCCCAATTAAATCACTTAGGCACGGCGGGAGCGGACGAGCCATCTTCGTGTTTGATGGGGCTGTCAACTACCGTATCCGGTTTAAGCGCGCCGGCTTCGCGTGATTTTTGTAAGGAATGAGATTTTAACTCTTCCTCGCTGTATGCGTACGCGCTCATATCTACAGGCACGCCCATAGCCGTATCAAGGGCGGCTTTGTTGGTGTTGTAGTTGTATAGAGCCGTGTAGTAGTTTACCTTTGCTGCGTTAAGTTTTTCTTCCGCCGTCATAACGTTCAAGTTGGTGTCAACGCCCGCGCTATAACGCACTTGATAGATTTTGTAATTTTCTTCCGCTTCTTCAACCGCTACTTTCATGGTATGAATGTTCTTTTCGGCGGCTAAAAGATTAAGGTAATATTGACGCACATTTAACTGGATGTCTTCCTCGTTTTTCGCCAACACTTCCTCGGCTTTTTGAAGTTCAGCCTTGTATTGGTTGACTTGAGCTTCCGTTACGCCGTTGTCGAATACATTCCAGTTGGCGCTGACTCCCGCTGTCCAGTATTCGTCGCTATTATCCTTAAAAGGCTTGTTGCCCGCCAAATACTTTGTGACCTGAGCGTTTACCGTGGGACGATAACCCGCTTTTGCCGCGTTCATGGCGGCTTTTGCCCTTTTTACCGAATAGAGAGCGGCAAGATGATCCGGTCGATTTTGAAGAGCGTAAGCCTGACAAGCCTCTTCCGTGAGACTGTATTTAGTATAACGAAGGTCGTCTTTAATGTTTAGCTTCGTTTGAGTGGGAACGCCCATTAAATTGTTCAGCGTCGCCATAGCCACGTCATAGTTTGCTTGAGCGTTGACGAGGTTTTGCTCTGCGTTTGCAAGGTTGACCTGAGATTGCAAAACGTCCGCTTTCGCAACCGTACCGACTCGATACTGGGCGTTTACGTTGTCAAGATGGACTTTTAAACGTCTTACGGAATCTTCCTGCACGTCGATATTGTTTCTAGTTTGAAGCACACGATAATACTGTTGCATGGTATCGAAACGAATGGCCTGTTTGGTGCGTTCAAGGGTGAAATCCGCAACGTTTGTGGCGTAACGACGAGCTTCGATGGTGTTCTCATTCCTGCCGCCGGAATACAAAGGGTAACTCGCCGAAAGATTGTTGGTGTACGCGCTTGAATCAGAGTATTCATAACGCGCGCCGCCTACATGATTGGCTGTCGTTTGCCAACCTAACGTAAGCCCCGTCGCGCGTCTGGCGTTTCTAAGCTGCCATTCGGCGGACGTTTGATCCGCTGCGGATTGCTTTATGGTTCTGTTATTCTCCATTGCAAGACGCACCGAATCCGCAAGATTTATCTCCATCGTATCGGCCGCATAAACCCCCGTCGTCGAATACAACGCAACGGCAAGCGTCAACGCCGCCCTACTCAAAATGTCTTTTTTCAAAGCCAATTCCTCCTAAAAGCTTCTAAAAACCTTACTTTCTTTTTCTCTTTCTTTTTTGTAAAAAAGAAAGAGAAAAAGAAAGTAACAAAGAAAAAGAGAAAGAAAAAACTTTAATAATTATTTTTATTTTAAAGATGATAGATAGTTTTTAAAAGTTCATCGATTCTATTATAACTCATATCAAATTAAATTTCTAGTTTTTTCTTATTTTTTCAGAATAAAATCAGGAAGTTGGATTTAAAAGTTTCCTCACTGCTCCAATCAAGTAAAGAGAGCCGCAAACAATTTTTAATCCCTCTCGTTTCTTTAATTCCAAAACTCCTCCATTAATATTTTTTGCTACGGAAACTTTTTTTGCGTATTTTTTTACTATTGAAAGAAGCTGATTCTCCTTCATCGCTCTCTCTGAAACGGGCGAAGTTATTATAACCTCGTCAACGGGGCGAAGGATCGTTTTTGCCATCTCCTCGGCGGCTTTATCTGCGAGCACACCCAAAAGAAAAGTTCTGTGTTCGTTCGGATAAATTTCATCCAAACTCTTGCGTAACGCTGACATTCCCGCCGGATTATGCGCCCCGTCCAAAAGAATACCGTCAAGAAGTTCAAACCTTCCCGCCCAAACGGAATTTGAAATCGCCTTTAACGAAGTTTCTTTATTTATTCGCGGCTCTTGTTTTGCCAACACGGATAAGGTTTCAACGGCAACGGCACTATTTTCTCGCTGATACGGCGCGTTCATTTTAAGGAAATAATTGAACGTTCCGCCCATATTGTCAGAAAAAAGCAGCTTGCCCTCGTATTTCTCAACGAAAAAATCTTCGCCTAAAACATAAAGTTTGGAGTTTTTTTCCGCAGCGACTTTTTTTATAATATCAAGAGGCATACCTTGAGCTGCCGTCACAACGGGAATGTTTTCCTTTATAATCCCCGCCTTGTGCTTGGCAACCCCATCTAGCGTGCCGCCGCATTTATCGGCGTGTTCCAAAGTTACGTTAGTGATAACGGAAATCTCGGGAACAATAACGTTGGTTGAGTCCAAAAGTCCGCCCAATCCCACCTCTATCACGGCGTACTCGACCTTTTGTCTTGCAAAATGCAAGAATGCGACCGCTGTCAAAACCTCAAACTGTGTGGGACATTCCTCCCCCTCCGCCGCCATTTCGTCCGTTACCCGCTTTACCTCTAAAATCGTTTCCTCAAAATCGTTTTCGGAAATAATTCCACCGTCCACTTCAAAGCGTTCCTCATAACATACAAGATGCGGCGACGTATAAAGCCCCGTTTTTATTCCGCAAGCGGTAAGCGCATCAGCGATAAAACGCGCCGCAGAGCCTTTGCCGTTGGTGCCTGTGATATGAATTGTTTTGTACTTTTTTTCGGGATTGCCCAGACGAAGAAGTAAAGTTTCTATCCTGGACAATCCCAACCTTACGCCGAACACCGCCAAATGAGAAAGATAACTCTCCGTTTCTGGGCTCATTTCATCTTCTCCAAAGCGGCGAACCGCTCTTTTGTGGCTTTTTCCTTTTCCACAAGCGCCGAAAGTTTTTCTCTCTCGTTTTCCACCACGTTCGCCGGGGCTTTTTTCGTGAAGTTCTCGTTGTTCAACTTGCCTTCCGTCCGCTTGATATCCTTCTCCAAGCCGTCCAATTCCTTCTGCAATCTGGCAAGTTCCTTTTCAACGTCGATAAGTCCCTTTAAAGGCAGATATACCTGAACTCCGTTCAATGCGCCGGACAACGCGTTTTCGGGCGCATCGCCTTCCGCAAACGTTACGGGCTCAGCCGCCGCCAAAGCGTTTAGATATCCTGCGTGTTCCTTAAACAAAACTTTCAAATTATCGTCGCTAAAGGAAAGTATCACTTCGCTCTTATGCCCCGGCGCCGCTCCGACTTCCGCCCTTAAATTGCGAACGGTCTTTATGGTTTCCATTATAACGGACATATCTTTTTCCGCAGCTTCATCTCTATCCTCCACTTGGGGCCAATTTGCAAGCATTATCGTTTCGCCTTTATGTGGAAGTTTTTGCCAAATTTCTTCCGTTATAAACGGCATAAACGGATGCAACAATCGAAGCGTACCTTCAAGCACCTTACCCAACACGAAAAGCGCCGTCTGTCTCGGGCGTTCGTTATCCTTGTCGTATAACCTTGCCTTTGTCAGTTCTATGTACCAATCGCAAAATTCGCTCCACAAAAATTCGTAAATTTGCCGCGCAGCCTCTCCCAACTCAAACTTCTCAAGATTTTCGGTGACTCCCGAAGCCACGGCGTTAAACCTTGACAATATCCACTTGTCGGAAAGGGTGTAATCTTCCTTATTAGGCGTGAAATTTTCATCGCGTCCCGCAAGGTTCATCAGAAGATAACGAGAAGCGTTCCAAATCTTGTTGGCGAAATTTCTCGCCGACTCCACCCGTTCCCAATAAAATCTCATATCGTTGCCGGGGGTGTTGCCGGTTATCAGCATAAATCTTAAAGTATCGGCGCCGTATTTGTCAACAACCTCCAATGGGTCTATGCCGTTGCCCAAAGACTTGCTCATCTTGCGACCTTGTGCATCCCGAACGAGTCCGTGAATGAAAACGTGACGAAATGGAACGTCTTTGCCGAACTTCAGTCCCATCATAACCATTCTTGCAACCCAGAAGAAAATTATATCGTACCCCGTAACAAGAGTGCTGGTTGGGTAAAATTTTTCAAGCGTCTTGGTTTTCTCCGGCCAGCCCATCGTTTCAAAAGGCCAAAGCCCGGAGCTGAACCAAGTGTCCAAAACGTCTTCGTCCTGCGCTATGTCCTTGCTGCCGCATTTTGGGCATACGCTTAAATCTTCCCTTGAAACGCTTGTTTCACCGCAATTATGACAATGCCACGCGGGAATACGGTGCCCCCACCAAAGTTGACGGGAAATGCACCAATCTCTGATGTTTTCCAACCAGTTCAGATAAATCTTGGTAAACCTATCCGGCACAAATTTAATTCTGCCGTCTTTAACCGCTTCCATGGCGGGTTTTGCCAAAGACTCCATCTTTACGAACCACTGTTTGGAAACCAAAGGCTCAATGGTAGAGTGACATCTTGAACAATGCCCCACAGCGTGTTCGTGTTCTTCCGTCTTAATCAGAACGCCCAATTCCTCAAGTTCTTTAACGAGCCTCTTCCTACATTCGTAACGGTCAAGTCCCGCATATTTTCCCGCGCCTTCGCCCATCTTGCCGTCGTTTTCTATTACCACGACTTCTTCAAGGTTATGTCTAAGTCCCATTTCAAAGTCGTTGGGATCGTGCGCGGGCGTTACCTTTACCGCGCCCGTTCCGAATGACGGGTCTACATATTCGTCGGCAAACAATGGGATTTTTCTCTCCACAATAGGCAGTATCAGCGTTTTTCCCACTAAATCCTTATATCTTTCATCATTGGGATGCACCGCAACGCCGGTATCGCCGAACATGGTTTCGGGTCTTGTGGTGGCTATCTCAACATATCTATCCTCGCCCTCAACCTTATAGCGCAGATGCCAAAGATGACCCTTTTCAGTTTCATGCTCAACCTCTATATCCGAAATCGCCGTATTGCAATCCGGGCACCAATTCGTTATGCGCCGACCTTGATAAATTAAACCTTCCTCATAAAGCGATACGAAAACTTCTCTTACAGCCTTGGAACATCCCTCGTCCATTGTAAAGCGTTCCCTTACCCAATCGCAGGACGAGCCCAACGAACGGAGCTGAAACATAATACGGCTACCGTATTCTTCTTTCCACTTCCAAACCCGTTCCAAGAACTTTTCCCGTCCCAATTCGTAACGGTTCGTTCCCTCTTCTCGTAAAGACGCTTCAACCTTCGCCTGCGTCGCAATCCCCGCATGGTCGCAGCCGGGCATCCAAAGCGTATTATACCCCTGCATTCTTCTAAAGCGTATCAAAATATCCTGCAAAGTATTGTCTAAGGCGTGACCCATGTGAAGCTGCCCCGTCACGTTAGGCGGCGGTATCACGATACTGTACGACTTGCCTTCATTCTCTTCGTCCGCATGAAAATAATTGTTCTTCTCCCAATATTCGTACCATTTTTTCTCAAACAATTTAGGATTATATACCTTTTCCATCGTTTCCATAATTACCTCCGCATACTGTCTGTAAAAAGTTCTCAAAAAGTAATAGTAGCATAGCATATCTTCCGGAATTTTTAAAGTTATTTTTACGGAAGAAAAACAAATATCCTCCATAATAAGGCGCAGATATAAGCGCAAGGAAGGCGGGAGTTTATACCTCCCGCCTTTCGAATGTTTTGTTCTTAGTCCAACGTATGTGGAGATTTACCTGCTTGCCGTCACATGAAACCAACTGTTTTTTATGGAACGATTGTTATCTGTAAACATATACTCCTCTAAAGCGACTATGGTAAAGCCGACTTTTTTATAAAGTTCTCTTAAAACTTCCTCGTTAACAAAAAGGTATGCAACGCCGCTACGGTCGGTTCTGTCATCAAGCATAAAATAGAAATCGTCTAATTGATACCCCCCCCCGGTATAAACTATCTTCCGTGCTTCTAAAATCCGCCCACATCAGTCCGCCGGGCTTCAGCGTCTTTTTTAAGTTGCCGAGTAATTTTGCGGTATTTGTCAAATTATTGTAAAACAAACTTCCATCCGCAACAATAGCATCCACCGAGGAATCTTCCAATGGTATGTCAAGACCTTTGTTTTGCATGATGGAAACGTTTCCCATACCGTGTAATTTTTCCGTTGTCATTTCCATAGCGGTATCGGTATAATCCATGGCGATTACCCTGTAGCCCTCGCAGGCAAGAGCCAGAGAGTTTCGTCCGCCGCCGCAACCAAAGTCAAGAACGGTGGTTTTCGACGGGTTTTTAAAGTTTCGTTTCATAAAACGAATAACTTTGTCATTGGGGTAGAGCAAATTGCCTCGGCGGACAGCATCTCCCCAAAAATTTCTAGTTTGCTCAAATATTTTTTCGTCCATTATTGCGTGTTCCTTTCAAAAAAGATCTTACAACTTCGCCGATATAAACCATTTCTTCGCTGCCGTAACGCTCGTCGCATGGTATGGTGATACAATGCTTAGACAAATAGGAAGAACCGGGAAATTGTTCGGTGGCTTCATTGGGACGCCAATTAACGTTGCAATAAACATCATTATCTATCAGATGATTCAATAGCCCGTCTCTGTTTTCGGTTAAGATGAACATACCAAACGACAACATTCCTTCCGAATACTCAACCGGCAAGATGATTTCCGGTAGCTTCGCCAAAATGCCATAAAGTTGTTTCCAGTTGGACAGTCGCCCCCCGGGGGGGGGGGGGGGGGGGGGGTAGAGCGTGTCAACAAAATTCGTTTTGCAATATCGGACATTTTTCGGACGGTGTAGTCTGAAAACAAACTCTCTATGCCCAAAGCTGAAAAATCCAGAAATCTTTGTTTGTTAAAACTCTGCGGACACCTGACGTATTCATGTTTCATAACCTGAGCGGCAAAATAATACAATGTATAATCGTAGGCCGCATCCTGTTTTGGCATTAATGGGAGAGGTTTTTTTGCGGCAATAAACGCTCCATCGGGAATGGGCTCCCATTTTCTGATACTACCCATAACAAAATCGCCGAAAGCAAAAGCAGAAGACTTTTGCGACATTAGAGACATGGTAATATCCTCAAGGATTACCGCTCCATCTTGTCGGGCTTGATTAATTAACTTCATGAATTTCTCGTCCAAAGGTTTTCCGAAATACTGCGCTACATAAAGCACGGCGTTTTTCATATCAAGTTTAGCCAGATAATCCACATCGGCTTCAAGCCGTTCGTTTATGGGATAGTATTTTAGCTGACATCCCGCTCGTTTAACAGCATCAATGACCACGCTGCACATGAAAGACGGCATATATATCGTTTTATCGGTAAAATGGCGTAGCAAGCTTTCCGTTGCGCTGCGTCCCGTGTTAAAAAAATCCAGATACCATTCATCTTTTTCCATGAACGGAAATTTTATCTGCTTATCTTGAGTTGGCTCAAACATCCGCTTTATATCCAGTTCCAAAATGCTACCGATTTCCATATTGTCTTCCCCTCACCACTTCTCGAAAAATTCTTTCGGCACCCTTACCGTCGATTAAATGTCGCCCTTTGGCATGAATATTTTGCCGCATTTTGGCATCTGCAAGCAATTTATCGAAATAAACGAACAGCCTATCCCAAAAGTCTTCATCGGTAATTTTCCCCGCAAACTTCAGCATCCCGATATTATGCATGAAATTTAGCCCCGCTTCTTGGTCGGCAGCCACCGCCATGCCTATTGTAGGAACGCCTACTGCGGCAAGTTCCAACACCGTTGTCCCGCCGGTAGATATGGCTAAATCGGCGCTTCCCATCACTTCCGACATATTTACTACATCTCTTAATATGGTTACATTGGGTATTTCATACGCCGCTCTGCACAGTTCTTCGTAGTAATCGTTACAGGCTCCGGATATAAAGGTAAAATGTAGTTGGGCATATTTAGCTTCTTTCTTAATTCTTTTCAAAAATTTTGTCATAAAATTATACTGATCACCGCCACCGGTGGTAATCAACACATTATTTACCTTAGAAGATATATTGTAGTCTATTTGTGAAAACTCTTGACGCACCGGGGTGTATTCCGTGCCAAGCAACAGTTTCGTGCCGCTTTCTGCGTACAGAGCGTCGAAATACTCTCTGTCTGCGGCGATATTTTCGTTGATGACAAAATCGGCGGCTAATTTTTTCTTCGTAGAATTTATGCAAATTACAGCAGCATACCTGCGCAGGAGAGAAAAGTAGTCGTTTCCTATATAATAACCGTCAATCAACACGAAGCCCACCGATTTCTTTTGGATAAATCGGCACAGTTCCTCCGCCTCCGTCATGGTCTTTTGGTCGTAGGGATAGTTTACCTCTGTTACGGAAAAGCCGTATCTCTCAAAAATCTCGCGATTAACTGGAGACGATGAAACATAAAAGCATTCAAACCCGTGATTTTTGAAAGCGGTAGCTATGGTCATGGAACGCATGATGTGTCCGATGCCGATTTTGGCGTTGCCGTCGGCTCTTATAAGCAGTCGCCTTTTCATTCCAGATACTCCCAACGAAGCGCCATGCCCATTTTTAAATCTTGTTTGGCTCTTTTTCCCAAAATCTCGTCATAATGCTTGGGATGTAGTCCGTAACTCGGTCTTACGGATTTTACGTTGTTCTCGTTTAGTACTTCGCCTTTTGGTATGTCTGCCGAAACATAAAGAGAGCGACCGCGCTTTCGGCTTTTTGCTTGCTTTGCTGTAAGCTTATAGGAAACTTCACCCATGGCAAGTTTAACATTTTTGATTTCTTCCACCATGCGTCCAAACTCATCCGATTCCATTGAAAACATAGCGTCCGGACCTCCATCGGCGCGATTTAAGGTAAGATGTTTTTCAACCACGCACGCCCCCATAGCAATCGCCGCTATAGTTACGCAACTTCCTAGAGAATGGTCGGATATACCTACGTTGCAACCGAAAACATCTTTCATGTTGGGGATAGTACGAAGATTGATGTCTTGATAAGGCGTAGGGTACTCAGACACGCATTTTAAAAGAATGATTTTGTCGTTCCCACATTTAATACAAGTATTAACAGCCAGTTCTATATCGCTTAAGGTTGCAATCCCCGTTGACAGGATAATAGGTTTGCCTGTGGCGGCTACCTTTCTGATGAGGGGTATATCGGTAATCTCAAAAGAAGCAATTTTATACGCCGGAACTTTCATCTCCTCTAAAAAGTCTACCGCCGTAGCGTCAAAGGGACTGGAAAATAGGGTTATACCTAAACTTTCGGCATAATCTTTCAGTTTTGGTTGCCAATCCCATGGAGTATAGGCAGTTTTATAAAGATCGTAGAGATTCTGCCCTTCCCAAGGACTGCCCGGAGTTGCCAAAAATTCATCGTTATGACAGTTGAGCGTAATGGTATCAGGTCGATAAGTTTGAAGTTTCACCGCATCTGCCCCGGCTTTAGCCGCCGCTACGATTATCTTTTTGGCTCGTTCGAAATCTTGCAGATGATTGGCCGACATTTCGGCAATCACATATACAGGACAGTCCTCGCCGATTTTTTTCCCGGCAATCGTAAGGTCACGCTTCATTGGCAAGCTCCTTTTCACGCATGATCGTAATGTCCATATATCTAAATGCAACTACCCCCGGTTCGTAGTGTGGATATTGGGGATTGTTTGTTTTCCCCTGCGCATTGTTGGCGATAAGACGAACGAAATTTACCCCGCAACTATGGGTATGGGGATATGTTCCGCCAAAACGGGGATTTACTTCCATGACCATAAACATTCCGTCTAATTCTATTATATCCATGTCAATAGCACCGCAGAATTGAAAAATGTCACAGCTTTTTTCAATTACTGACAAAATGCGTTCATCTAACACAGAAATCGATTTATCTGCCTCACCGGCACGCATTCTCATTTTCTCTAGTATAAACACATCCGCCAATTTGCCGGAAAGAAAGTCAATGTATGCGTTCGAATCATATTGCCTGCCTTTTATGTAGGGTTGGATAATAAACTCTACATCTTCGTTTTTCATATAACCTTCTAACGCTTCAAGAGAATTTATTACATAACTTGATACGCTGCCGGCGCCGAACCTTGGCTTGATGAACAGCGGAAATCCCTGCTCTTTTACGGCTTTGTCGGCTTCATTGGCTAAGTAAGTTGGAATAGCGGGCAAGTTATTTTCTGTAATCTTACGATAAAATTCGTACTTATCCCGGCATATATCAACCACTTCGGGAGAAGAAATCAAAGGAATTACTCCCGCATCTTTGAAAAGCCTTTGATTTTTAGCGATTAAAACGCACTCGTCCTCATGCAGCGGCAAGACAGCTTTTACGTCTTCCCGCTTACATATATCAAGAATAGTGGGCAAATAATTTTCATCGTTCATTCTAGGCACAATGTAATGTTTGTCGGAGCGATAAAGCGCCGGCGAATAAGGACTGCAATCTGTGGTAATAACTTTGTCAAAGCCGTTTTCTCGTTCCATGAAGTAATCTACCAGCAAGCACCGAGTGCCGCAGCTTAGTATCAAAATGTTCATTTGTTTCCTCCCAAACCCCGTATTTACAAGCTTTCGAGGCGAGCGATAAACCATGGTTTATGACCCGGCAATAAATTAAAAAAATTGGCAGGAAATTTGCGTTTTTTAGCGAAAATACTTTATATAAAACAAGTGGGCGATAAACCATGGTTTATCGCCCACTTTTAAAAGTTATTTTTAAATTAAAAATACCCGAAAAACCATTCGAAAAAATTGTTACTATTCACGGGTAGTAAAAAAAGAAAAATAGCGCTCTTCATGGTCAACCTCTCCGCCCTTCGTGCACCTCTCCTTTCAGGAGAGGCTCTCTGATTGTTAGTTTTGTGGATGTAAGGGGAAAAGCTGCCGCTCTAGTGCCTCCCCTGAAAGGGGAGGGGGACCGCAAAGCGGTGGAGGAGTCGACCATGAACGGCACTAATTCGCCTTTCGCATCAATATGTTGTATTACTTGTGAATAGTAACGAAAAAATTTTTCGAAATTTTTTCTCATTACAACTTGTATTTATTTTATTTTTATGATATTTTATACTAGAAAATACTTTAAAATAACGCAAAAAGGTGTGGTATAGATGAAACGGTTGTTGCGTAATATTAAAGACGAAAGTGGATTTACATTGCTTGAAGTCTTGATGGTTTGCGCAATAATCGGGATTATCGCTTCTGTTGCGGTGCCTAAGATTTCGAGCGGATTCGTCGTGGCGAACACCACTAAGGTGCTTAGCGATTTAAGGGCTATTGATACGGCGGTTATGCTGTATCAGGCGGATAAAGGTTCACTTCCTCAGAAAGTTGCGGATTTGGATGATTATATAGCGGATATCCGAAATGTAAAACCGCCTAAAGGAAGTTGTCGAATAAAAAACGGCGAAGATTTTGAGGTAGTTAAGATTGTCGCTACGGAATATGCGATTTCATTCGACAGCGACAGCGGCGAAGCAAGGGCGACTTTGGACGGCAGAACAGCAAACGAATATGGAAAGTGATGTGAAGTTTTCATGGACACTTTTACAAAAAGAGTATAAACCTGTTTCAGCGGGTTTGGGGTTATTGCTCGTTTTACTCTTTTTGGAAAAAGCGTCCTTTTTGTTTGGAACGGTTTTTTTGATTTTCGGTTTTTTTCTGATTGTCGCGGCAATTTTAGATTATCGGTATACGCTTATTTTCGATAAATTTTTGCTTGCGTTTGCAGGTGCTTTTTTCATGGTTTTTATTTCATGCAAAGACTTTTTGCCGCCTTTATCGGAAGGATTTTTGTGTGGGGTTGTATGTGCCGGAATTTTTCTGGTTTTAAGATTGTTTAACGGAGGAATTGGCGGCGGAGATATAAAATTTATGTTCTGTTTGGGGCTTTGGCTCGGGATTAAGCTGATTTTGACCGTTTATATTGCGGTATTTGCGGCGTTGATTTTTGCGTTGATGGTTCCAAAGTATAGGCAAAAGAAGGCAAGAATACCTTTTGCGCCTTTTTTGTCTTTTGGCGCTTTCGTGGCGTTTCTTTATTGGGAAAGAATAATTCCTTTACTGGAAGACTTTTTATGAAAGAAAATAGCGGTTTCTTATATATCGAGGCTCTGTTTGCATGCGGAATAATTTTGATTTTATTTGCGGCGACGGCTTTTTTCGGAAGCAAGATTTTCGTTAATATTGCCGCGGAATACGAGGCTGTCAAGCTCGTCGGCGATTTAAGATATGCGCAAGAAATAAACAGAAATTCCTTTTACCCGAGAGACGGTGTCTTTGACAGTATAAAACCGCATAAGAATTCTTATTTTGTGGTGAAATTTTATGGAAATAAGTATAAAATAGAGCCTATCGCAAAGGATACTCATAAGGAAATTGTTCATCAAGCGATTACGAACGTTGTTTACGTTCCCACTTCAGGCTTGTACAGGGGAGTTCACTTTTTAACTAGCGGCGATGTTCGACAGATCGGAAACATTACGGTAGAATCAAAGTTTGCGGGGGCAAAGGCGAGACGGTACGTTATAATCGACAAATCGGGAAGGGTCAGAATGGACAGAAATCCGCCATGAAGAATGAACATGGGTTTATGATTGTGGAAACTCTGTTGCTTTCTTTTATCGCCATAGGACTGTCGGCGGCGATATATTCCTACGGCGCGGCTATAAGGGCGGAGGAAACGATTAAAGCAAGAACAACGGCGCTGTATTTGGCTAAAGAGGAAATGACCTATATAATTCAAAAGCGAGATTTGGGAGAATTAACCGCAGGCCACTACAAATATCTGGGAGAGAGAGATTTAACGTTAAACAATATACGCTACGAAGTTTTTGCGGATGTGGAGGAATACGAGGGGGACGAGAATTTTTTTAAGGCGAAGGTGACGGCAAAGTGGATGATTTTTCGAAAAAGTCGCGAACTTTCGTTGGAACGAATTATGTTAAACAGAAAACCGGATTAAATGAGAATGGTTTCCTGCTATTAGAAAATATACTTTCCTTATCAATGCTTTGCCTTTTGACAGCCGCAATTTGCGGGACGGTTGTTTGGGCGTTGGATAAGGCGAGAGATATCGAAGGGGATTTGGAGCTTTTGCGGGAATTGTCGTATGTTATGGAAAGGATAACTGCCGACGCTGATTTTGCCGATAAAGTCGAAATATATAACGATGCGGATAACGAGGGGATGAGGATTTATTACCGAAAAAGTCCCAACGAAGAGGAAAAAATATTTTACGGGAGAGCTAAGGCTCCGGGAGGCAATCATTACCGCATATACGCCCACGACGAAAAAGGACCGATTACGGGGGACAGTTTGTTGGGGCAGGTAAATATAACGAAATTTAAGGCAAACAAGGTATCGGAGCATATAATATCAATCGAATTGTCAGGGATCAGTCAGATAACGAAAAGAACCTATGATATAAACACTGCGGTTTATGTTCAAGGAGAAATTATCAATAAATGAACGCTAAAGAAGACGGATTTATCTCGTTTCCGGCGCTGGTTATGCTGATGGCGCTAACATTGGTTGGTTGCGGAATGTTCTTTGTTGCAACGGATGCCGTTAAAACGGAAAGACACGCAGAGATTGTCGAACAGCTTTACATGGATGCAAGCGGCGCGGCTGAAAAGATTGCTTGGGATATAATTAATGGGCAGATAGAATTACCGGAAGACATAAAAAACGGCGTTGACCATGATATAACGGATAAATTGGAATTTGATTTTGGCGGAAACAAGAAAATAAGCGCCGCCGTTAGGCATGAAAATAACGGGCTTAGGTTGTTGACGATAGTGGAAAAAGAAGATGAGAATGCAGCGACTTTTGGGACGGCGGAGTGTTTTTTAGAGGATGCGGACGGTGGATATAAGTGGAGCTATCGGATAAAAACGAGGTGATTGCCGAGTTTTTTGAGAGGTATGCCGAAATTTTTAAAAGTACGTCAAAGGAGAGCGTCGGCTGCTTTGTAGAGGACGGTTGTTTATATTCGGCGCTGATATTCTTTGAGGAAAAATGGCGGTTGTTGGAGCTTTGCAAGGTCGAATTGGACAGCGACGCCGTTGAGGAAATCGTAAAGGCTGTAGACGAGGTTTTGTTTAAGAATAATTTTAAGGAGAGAACGGTTTCCCTGATTGTACCGGAAAAATTCCTGTTAAAAAGCGAATTTATTCTTGAGGAAAAAATTCCAGAACATGAGGTAAAAGATGCGGCTTACTGGGAGTTTCGGGAAAAATATTTTTCTTCAAAGAACTTTAGCGTCGCCTATTATAAATTGCAGGCTATTATTTATCTGGTTTTTGCTTTGGAGGAGAATGAGCAGAAGCGAATTAACGAAATTTTCGAGAAACAAAATATCGCTGTGTCTGATTGGATGATTTTACACAATGATTTTGATTTTCGACTAAAGGGCAATTTTGCAGAGGTAGCGGGGGCAAGTTTGGAAGTACCGATAGATGCCAATATAGCGGAGCTTGAGGAGGGCGCGCCTGCAATTTTTGCCGCAATGGTTGGGGCGGGACTTACCCAAAATTTCGAAAATCTGAGGTTTTCTCCGTTATATGCGTCCGATGTTTACGATTGGAAGCGAATAGCCCTAGTTGTGGCTACTCTTGCGGTTGTTTTGTTCGGATCGATTTTTGCAGTTGATATGACGCGAATGTATGATGCAAAAAGAGAAGCTAATTTCTTGAGGAATGAGGCTCAAAACCTTGCAGTGGACAAGACAAGGATACGACTTTTTAACGAGATAACGGATGATGTGAAATTAAGAGAAAAGATTATCGCGGAAAAGACGATGGAGCGCTTTTCGGTGTACGGCGTGTTGTCGCACTTGGGAACGCTGACACAAGACGGCGTGATTGTAAAATCTATAAAGACAAGGGAAAAAATCGTTGAAATCGAATGTGAAGCCTTGTCCAGGCAAGCTATGGAGCAGTTTTTGGAGAATATAGACGAGAAACGGGATTTATTTATATTTTCGCCCAAGAGTTTGAAAACGAGCGAAAGCAGTAGAATAAAATTTTCTTTTTCCGTTGATTTGAGAGGATAATAATGGAAGGGGACAAGAGATACCTGAAGGCGGTTGCGGTTTTCGCCATCGCTTTAGGATTAGCTACGGGTTTTGCTCATATAAAAATCGAATCTAAAGTCGACGCTTATAATAAAGAGATTGCAGGATATAATCTGGAAATTACGAAGATAACGGAATTTAAAGCGAGTCATAAAGATATTGATAAGGATATGACAGAACTGGCGAAACGTCACTATAGAGTTGCCGCTATGTTCCCCAATCGGATAGATGCTAAAAAGACGGTTGAATTTTTACGGGAGTTTGCTCAAGAAACTGGACTTTATCTGCTTGATGTCAAAGCTGACAAAGAAAGACTTAACGAGAACAAAAAGACTTATGAGCAAAGATTTACGGTAAAAGTACGGGGAGAATATTTTAACATTTTGGATTTTTTGAGCGAACTTTCTATAAATGAGGACTTTTATGATATAAAGAGGATGAATCTTAAGAACGATGACGGAGAGATAACGATGGAACTTGAGATAGATTGTTATTGCGCAAAAGGAGAGGAGGACGAAACTAAAAAATCCCACTAGACAAGGACGGTTAAAAGTGTTAATATAACTGAAACACACCCCTTTAATTATTGCCCCGTGAGGCTAAAAGGAGTCTTTGCAATGAAAGAAATTACCATAGAGCTCGCTCATAATTTTTATTTATGGGAGAGTTCTTTTTTTGTGTATATACGATATGAGGAGTGATTGCTTTGAGTGAAAAAATATCCTTGAGAGGACGAGATGTGCTTGCCCTCGGCGGATTTTCGGCGGCTGAAATACGCCTGATTTTAGACACCGCCAAAAGCATGAAGGAGATACTGCACAGAGATATAAAAAAACTTCCGACTTTAAGGGGAAAATCCATTGTTACCCTTTTCTACGAACCCAGCACCAGAACCCGCACTTCTTTTGAACTTGCGGGCAAATATTTGGGCGCGGACGTCGTAAACATAACTTCCTCAACAAGTAGCATAGTTAAAGGCGAAAGTCTTCGTGATACCCTTTACACCATAGAGGCAATGAACGTTGATGCAATCGTTATGCGCCACAAAGCGGAAGGCGCGGCGGCTTATGCGGCAAAAGCCGTAAAGCCCGTTATAATAAATGCGGGGGACGGCGCTCACGCCCATCCTTCACAGGGACTTTTGAACCTTTTTACCATAGAAGAAAAGAAAGGTAAACTTGAAGGATTAAAAATCGCTATTTTGGGAGATATTCTTCACAGCAGGGTCGCTCGCTCGGATATTGCCGGTATGAGAAAAATGGGAATAAACATCCATGTTGCGGGGCCAAGGACGCTTGTTCCGAGGTTTTTGCTCGAAGAAGGCGTGGTAGTACACGATAGGATTGAAGATGCAATAGAGGGCGCGGACGTTATCGAAGTGCTTCGCATTCAGCTTGAGAGAATGAAGGGCGGACTTTTCCCAACCACAAGGGAATACGCAAGGATTTTCGGGCTTAACAAAGAGAGGCTTTCCCTTGCCAAAGAGGACGTGTTGGTGCTGCACCCCGGCCCCATGAATAAGGGATGGGAAATTTCGCCGGAAGTTGCCTATTCGATAAATTCCGCCATTCAAGAAGAAGTGGAAAACGGCGTCGCCGTTCGAATGGCTCTCTTTACGTTGCTGTTGACGGGAGGCGCAACTGATGACAAATTTAATTAAAAACGGCAGGGTAATTGACCCTAAAAACAACATAGATAAAAATCTCGATATTTTAATCGAAAACGACAAAATAAAAGCCGTCGGTGAAAATATCGACGATAAAGACGCAAATGTGATAGACGCAACCAATAAAGTCGTAACTCCGGGATTTATAGATATGCACGTTCATTTAAGAGAACCGGGGCAAGAGGCGAAAGAAGATTTCATTTCCGGCTCTCATGCGGCTGTCGCAGGCGGATATACGAGAGTTGCGACAATGCCGAACACCAATCCCGTCGTAGACACCGCCGCCCTTGTGCGTTCGCTAACAAAGCGGGGCGAGGAGGCAAAGGCGCATATAGAGATAATCGGCGCCGTCACAAAGGGGCAAAAGGGCGAAGAACTCTCGGAACTTGGCGATATGACGGAAGCCGGAGCAATAGCCTTTTCGGACGACGGACACTATATTGACAACTCGAAGATTTTGTTAAACGCCCTCGATTACCTTGCGCCCTTTAATAAGATAATCATAAGCCACGCAGAGGAAACCAACCTTGTCGAAGGCGGCGTTATGAACGAAGGCGTTGTGTCTGCCCGTTTGGGTCTTGCGGGTCGCCCTTCCGTTGCGGAAGATATAGCCGTCATGCGGGATATTTTGCTCGCCGAATACGCAAATGCAAGAATACACATAGCCCATATAAGTTCCAAGAACGCCGTTGAAATCGTGCGGGCGGCTAAAAAGAAGGGAATTAAGGTTACGGCGGAAGTTACGCCGCAACACCTTACAATGATTGAAGATATGGTGGATTTTACGGATTCTTCCACTAAGATAAATCCTCCCATTCGCACCGCTAAGGATAGGGATGCGCTTTTGGAAGGGCTTCTTGACGGCACTATCGACATGATAGTTACCGACCATTCCCCTCATGCGCCCGAAGAAAAGGACAGGGAGTACATCTTCGCCCCAAGCGGTTTTCCGGGGCTTGAAACTGCCTTTGGTGTGCTCTATACGGAACTTTGCCTAAAGAAAAAAATTGAGTTGTCGACTGTAATCGAACGTATGACGGCGGCTCCCGCAAGGGTTTTCGGGATTGAATCGGGAAATCTTTCCGTGGGAAGCGTTGCGGACATAACCGTTTTGGATTTAAACGCCGAATGGACGGTTGATGATAAAGCCTTCTTCACAAGGGGCAGTCATTCGCCGTTTGTGGGGAAAAAGCTCATCGGCAAGCCCTATGGAACCATTGTTTCCGGCAAGATAGCGTATTGGGACGGAAAAATTTGTTGAGGTGAAAAGATGAAACGAGGAAAACTGGCGCTTGCCGACAAAAGCGTTTTCGATGGAATGCTTTTAGGCGACGGCGCTTTTGGCGAAGTCGTGTTTAACACGGGAATGACGGGGTATCAGGAGATTTTAACGGATCCGTCCTACGCACGGCAGATAATAACCCTAACTTATCCGCTTATAGGAAACTACGGCGTTTCAAGCGATTTTAACGAGCATATCGACAATGCAAGAAAGAACGGAGCCGCAAAAAAATCCCATGCGGCGGGCTTTATCATAGGTGAAATTTGCGAATACGGCTCAAATTACAAATATGAGGATTCAATAGAGAATTTTTTGGCTGCGGAAAATATTCCCTGTCTATGCAATGTCGATACCCGCGCCCTTACCAGAAAAATCCGCTCCGCAGGCACCATGAAAGGAGTAATTGTGCCTGACGGAACTTCCGACGAAGAAATCGACGCAATGCTTGAAAAACCGCTGGTAACGGACGTTGTGCGGGAAGTTACCGCGAAAGAAATTTATACTCTTGAACCTTACGCTCTAATCGAAAAAAATCTCATAAAGAGAGAAAAACGGGAAGGCGAAGCGCCTCATGTGGTAGCTATGGATTTTGGGGTAAAGCAGAATATTCTCAGGAGTCTCTCGTCGTTAGGGGCAAGATTAACTGTCGTGCCGGCAGACACAAAAGCGGAGGACATTTTAAAAATGCAGCCCGACGGGCTTTTCCTTTCAAACGGCCCCGGAGATCCTAAAGACGTGGGTTACGCCATAGAAGAAATAAAGAAGTTGATAGGAAAACTTCCGATATTCGGAATTTGTCTTGGGCATCAGCTTTTGGCGTTGGCAATGGGAGCGGACACTTACAAGTTAAAATTCGGTCATAGGGGTTCAAATCAGCCGGTTAAAGATTTAAAAACGGGACGGGCGCATATTTCAAGCCAAAATCACGGATATGCGGTTGACGAAACCACTCTTTACAATTTGCCCCTTGAAGTTACCCATGTGTCCATAAACGACGGCACGGTTGAAGGAATGCGCCACACGGAGCTTCCCATATTTTCGGTGCAATATCATCCGGAAGCTGCGCCGGGACCTACCGATAATCTGTATTTGTTCGATGAATTTTGGCGGTTGATGGGTTGGTGACAAAAAATGCCTAAAAAAGAAAATTTGGAAAAAGTGTTGGTAATAGGATCGGGTCCTATTATAATCGGTCAGGCCGCCGAATTTGACTATGCGGGTTCGCAAGCTTGCCGCGCATTAAAAGAAGAAGGTCTTGAAGTCGTTCTCGTAAACAGCAATCCCGCCACGATTATGACGGATACTCATATTGCGGACAGAGTTTATTTAGAGCCTCTCACCGTAGATTTTTTGGAAGAAATAATAGCAAAAGAGCGTCCCGACGGACTTTTGGCAACTTTGGGCGGTCAAGCGGGGTTAAATCTTGCGGTGGAGCTTTCCGAAAGGGGAACACTGGAAAAATACAACGTAAAACTTTTGGGAACCACCCTTGAAGCCATAAAAAAGGCCGAGGACAGGGAACTTTTTAAAGAGACCATGCAAAAGCTCGGCGAACCGATCCCCGAAAGCACCATTGTGGAAGACGTTCACTCCGCCATCGAATTTGCCAAGGAAATAGGCTATCCTTTAATCGTTCGCCCCGCATACACCATGGGCGGCACTGGCGGCGGCATTGCGGACAACGAAGAAGAATTGGTGGATATTGTAATAAAGGGCTTAAAGTACAGCCTTATCGGGCAGGTTCTAATCGAACGCAGCGTTGCGGGTTGGAAGGAAATCGAATACGAAGTTATGCGCGACAGCGCAGGAAACGCCATCACCATCTGCAACATGGAAAACTTCGACCCCGTGGGTGTGCATACGGGAGATTCAATCGTCGTTGCGCCAAGCCAAACCCTTACGGACAAGGAATTTCAAATGCTTCGCACCGCAAGCCTTCGCATCATAGAAGAACTCGGCATAGAGGGCGGTTGCAACGCTCAATACGCGCTTGACCCCAACAGCAGCAAATATTATGTGATAGAAGTCAATCCCAGAGTCAGCCGCTCTTCGGCGCTCGCTTCAAAGGCGACAGGGTACCCGATAGCGAAGGTATCGGCAAAAATCGCCATCGGCTACACTTTGGACGAAATCGACAACGCCGTTACCGGAAAGACAAAAGCCGCCTTTGAGCCGACTCTTGACTACATCGTGGTAAAGTTCCCCCGTTGGCCCTTCGATAAATTTGTGTACGCAGACCACACCTTAGGCACGCAGATGAAAGCCACGGGCGAAGTTATGAGCATTGACAGAAGTTTTGAAGGAGCCATATTAAAGGCAGTCCGTTCCCTTGAAATCGGCGTCAATCGGCTGTATCTGGAAAAATTCGCCTCATACGACGACGAAAAGGTTAAAAGGCATTTAAATCGCATCAACGACGAGCGGATTTTTGTGATAGCGGAAGCTTTTAGGCGAAATCTTGCAACCGTTGACGAAGTTTACGAAATCACAAAGATTGACAAGTGGTTCCTGCATAAGATAAAAAATATCGCAGAGGTAGAACTCAGACTGCAAAGGGAAGAACTTACCCCTGAACTTTTAAAACAGGCAAAACTCATGGGGCTTGCGGATAAATCCATCGCCGAACTTACGAAGATAAACGAAGGCGAAATTCGGGAACTTCGCAAAAAGAACGGCATAATCCCATGCTATAAAATGGTAGACACCTGCGCGGCGGAATTCGAAGCCACCACCCCTTATTATTATTCCACTTTTAAGGGAGTGGAAAACGAAGCGACGCCTACAAGCAACAGAAAGGTTATAGTTTTAGGCTCGGGTCCAATTCGTATCGGGCAGGGCGTGGAATTTGACTATTGCTCCGTACACTCAGTTTGGGCGCTCCGAGAAATGGGCATTGAGGCGATTATTATAAACAATAACCCCGAAACTGTTTCAACGGATTTTGACATTTCCGACCGTCTTTATTTTGAGCCGCTTACAACGGAAGACGTGCTGAACATTATCGACAACGAGCAGCCGGAAGGGGTAATCGTCCAGTTTGGCGGACAGACGGCGATAAATTTGGCGGCGTCCTTGGAAAAGGCGGGAGTCAAAGTTTTCGGCACATCTGTGGACGATATCGACAGAGCAGAAGACAGGGAACGCTTCGACGAAGTGTTGACGGAAGTTGAAATTCCACGTCCCAAAGGAATTAGCGTAACCAATTTGGAAGATGCGGTAAACGGCGCAAAAGATATAGGTTATCCCGTTATGGTGCGTCCCTCTTATGTCCTCGGTGGCCGCGCCATGGAAATTGTCTATAACGAGGAAGAGTTAAGGGATTATATGAGCCGCGCCGTAAAAGTTACCCCCGATCATCCCGTGCTTGTGGACAGGTACATTGAAGGCACGGAAGTTGAAGTCGACGCAATTTCCGACGGGGAATCCGTCATAATCCCCGGCATTATGGAACACGTCGAGCGGGCTGGTGTCCATTCCGGCGACTCAATCGCCGTCTATCCTCCCCAAACCCTTACGGCAAGAATTCTCTTTACCATTACCGACTACACGAAGCGTCTCGCTACTGCGCTTCATGTTAAGGGACTCTTGAATATCCAATTCGTAGTCGCCAACAATAAGGTGTATATAATAGAGGTCAATCCCCGTTCGTCAAGAACCGTTCCCTTTTTGTCGAAGGTGACGGATATCAAGATGGTTAATCTCGCAACCAGAATCGCCCTCGGTGCAACCATAAAGGAAATGGGCATAGCGTCCGGCATGGTGCCCGCCAGACCTTATGTGGCGGTGAAAGCGCCTGTGTTCTCCTTTGCGAAAATGCAGGACGTCGATATAGCGTTAGGTCCCGAAATGAAATCCACCGGAGAAGTTATGGGTATTGATTACCACTACGCCAGAGCCTTGTATAAAGCCATAGTGGGAGCTGGGACCCATGTGCCCAAAGACGGATATGTACTCTTCACCGTTGCGGATAAGGATAAAGAGGAAATGAAGGAACTTGCAAAGGCTTTCAGCGAAATCGGTTTCCATATCGTCGCAACGGTGGGAACGGCAAAAGCGATAGCCTCCATGGGAATAGACGTGGACGTTGTGGGCAAAGTTCACGAACGCAGCGTTGATATTATAGAGATGATAAAGGCAAACAAAATTCACATGGTAATAAACACCTTAACCCAAGGCAGACACATAGCAAGGGACGGTTTCCGCATTCGCCGCGCCACGGTGGAACACGGCGTACCCTGCTTGACTTCTCTCGATACCGCTTGGGAAGTGCTTAGAGTCTTGACCTTTATGCGGGAACGCAGACTTATATACTCTCTTGCTATTCAAGATTATGTGGGCGGCGGTGATGGTCTTGCGTAAAATTTTAACGGATGCGAAAATAGTTGAGCAAAAATCCCTTGCAAAAGATATTTTCCTCATGCGGCTTCACGCGCCCGATATAGCAAAAGCGGCAAAACCCGGCAATTTCCTTCAAGTAAAAGCTCAAAGAGGGACGACGCTCTTACGTCGTCCCCTTGGAATTGCTGAAGCGCGCGGCGACGACGTTTCCCTCATATACAGAAAAATCGGCAAAGGCACGGCGGAACTTGCCGCCATGCAAGAGGGCGAAATCGTAAGCGTTATGGGGACTATCGGCAACACATTCAACTTAAATCTAAAAAAACCACTGTTGGTAGGCGGCGGCATGGGCTTGTCTCCCCTGCTTTTTTACGCCGAATATATGAAAAACGCCTCTGTTTTGATGGGAGCGAGGACAAGCGCGGAACTTTTCTGGGAAGAGTTGTTTTCTCCCTTCGTCAAAGAAATTTTCGTAGCCACCGAGGACGGTTCAAAGGGCGAAAAAGGTTTTAACGTGGCTTTTCTGCCGAAAATCTTGCAACAAGGCAAATACGACGGAATTATCGCCTGCGGTCCAGACCCCATGATGAAAAAGGCGGTTGAAATTGCAAAAGAAGCGAACATCCCCGTTGAAGTTTCCCTTGAGCGGCGCATGGGCTGCGGGCTTGGCGCTTGTCTTTCCTGCGCTATAGATACGAAATCGGGACGCAAAAAAGTCTGTAAGGACGGCCCGGTTTTTGACGGCGAGGAGGTGTTCTTTTGATGAAAAATCCTTTTAGCGTTGAACTTCTCGGTATAAAAATGAATTCCCCCATAATAACGGCTTCGGGAACATTCGGTTTCGGAGAGGAATTTGCGGATTTTATAGATCTTTCTTCACTGGGCGCAGTTACGGTTAAAGGCACTACGCTAAACCCAAGAGTCGGCAACTCCGGAATACGAATACACGAAACGCCGGCGGGAATGTTAAATTCCATCGGTCTTGAAAATCCCGGAGCAAAAGTTTTTCTGAACGAAATTCTTCCCCGCATAAAAAAATACAATATGAACGTCATAGTAAACATTTCCGGTGCAACCGTTGACGAATACGGCGAGCTTGCCGCAATGCTGGACGTTGACGGAGTCGCCGCCATAGAATTAAACGTGTCATGCCCCAACGTCAAAGAAGGTGGCATAATATTCGGCACCGACCCCACCATGGCGGCAAAAGTCGTCGAAGCCGCAAAAAAAAGGACGAAGAAACCCGTTATTATAAAACTTTCGCCGAATGTCACCGATATAAAATTGATGGCAAAAGCCGTGGAAAATGCGGGAGCGGACGCTGTTTCACTTATAAACACCCTGCTTGGCATGGCTATAGATATAAAGACCAAGAAACCTGTCTTGGGGAACATCACGGGCGGTCTTTCGGGGCCTTGCGTTAAACCCGTAGCGATTCGCATGGTTTACGAAGTCAGAGGCGCAGTAAAACTTCCCATTATCGGCATGGGCGGCATAGCTTCCGCAGAAGACGCCGTAGAGTTCTTCCTTGCGGGCGCAGACGCTATCGCAGTCGGCACGGCGAATTTCGTGAACCCCAAAATCACCGAAGAAATACGGGAAGGTTTGCTAAAATATCTTGATGAAAACAACTGTTCTCATATAAGTGAAATCATAGGTTTAGCGAGGTGAAGACGATGCAAAAAGATAAATTGATAGTCGCCCTTGACGTGCATACGATGGAAGATGTTAAGAGTCTTGTCGATAAATTGGGGAACAGCGTAAACTTTTACAAGGTGGGCATGGAGCTTTTCTACAGCGTGGGCAAAGACGTTGTGACATTCTTGAAAGAAAAGAATAAAAAAGTTTTCCTCGACTTAAAATTATTCGACATACCAAATACCGTGGCGGGTGGACTGACATCACTAATGAGCCTTGGGGCGGATATGATAAACGTCCACGCAAGCGGCGGATTTTCCATGATGGAAAAGGGAGCCAAAGCCCTCCGAGAAGCCGCAAAAAAAGCAGGAATCGAGCCGCCGAAAATCATAGCGGTTACGGTGCTTACCAGCATGAACGATGATGAATGGAAACAAATGGGACATACCACAGCCATATCCGATCAAGTCATTTTGTTCGCTAAACTGGCAAAACAAGCGGGGCTTGACGGCGTAGTGGCATCCCCCATGGAAGCCGCCGCAATCAGAAAAGCCGTTGGAGAAGATTTTCTTATTGTCACCCCGGGAGTTCGCCCGGCAGGCGCGGATATAAACGATCAGAGCAGAATCGCCACGCCAAAGAGCGCCCTTGAAGCAGGCGCAACTCATTTGGTGGTGGGAAGACCCATCAGAGCCGCAAAAGATCCCAAAATCGCCGCTGAAAATATTCTAAAAGAGATAGAGTAAAAATAGGAAAAGGGAATAACTTTTTATTAAAGTTCCAGACTGTAGACAAATCAATAAATATCGTGCTCTTCACGGCTCTCCCTCCGCCCTTCGGGCACCTCCCTCTAGGAGGGAGGCACTCGGATTGCGACTTTTGAGCCAAAAAATTTCAATATTTCCTCAAACCAAGCCCCCC
>JAGBMX010000128.1 GCA_017634675.1 Selenomonadaceae bacterium
AAAAAGAGAAAGAAAGAAACAAAGAAAGAGAAAAAGAAAAAACTTTAACAAACTCGTACTTATAGTTTAGACACAAAACTTAAAATTTGCTCTAAACCCATTATTAAAGTTTTTTTCTCTTTTTTCTTTTGTTTCTTTTCTTTTTTCTCTATTTTTACAAAAAAAGAGAAAAAAGAAAAGAAAGAATCTTACTTAATTAGTCTTAGCCACGCTGGTTTTAAATACGCTTGGAAGAGCGTTCACCATGTCTTCGATTATAGTTTTGACGGGTTTTATGTCGTTAAGCATACCGGAAATTTCGCCAATCATAACGGTGCCGTTTTCAACGTCGCCCTCGTGAGTGGCTCTATGCAACGCGCCAACCCCTAATTTCTCAAGTTCTTCGTTGCTTGCGCCCGCCGCTTCCATTTCTTCATACTTGCGAGTGAGTTTATTGGATATGGAACGCACGGGATGACCCAAGGTTCTTCCCGTAATAACGGTGGAACGGTCTTTTGCCTTTACAACCAATTCTTTGTAGTGAGGGTGAGCGATACATTCCTCGCTCACAACAAAGCGGGAACCCATCTGCACCGCCTGAGCGCCCAACGCAAACGCCGCCGCCATACCTCTTGCATCGCCTATGCCGCCCGCCGCAATAACGGGAACGTCAACAGCGTCCACAACCTGCGGTACAAGCGCCATTGTGGTAATTTCGCCTATATGACCGCCCGATTCCATGCCTTCCGCTATAACAGCGTCCGCGCCGCTTTTTACCAAGCGTTTTGCGAGCGCTACGGAAGCCACTACGGGAATGACTTTCGAGCCGATTTCTTTTAACGCAGGCACATATTCGCCAGGGTTTCCTGCGCCGGTCGTCACAACGGGGACTTTCTCCTCGACTACCACCTGCATAACTTCCTTAACGAAGGGACTCATTAACATTATATTAACGCCGAACGGATTTTTCGTCCAGCCCTTTACCTTCTGTATTTCAGCCCGAAGAGCATCCGGGGGCATATGTCCTGCGCCGATTATGCCTAGCCCTCCGGCATTAGACACCGCTGAAGCAAGCTCCGCCGTGCCTATCCAAGCCATACCACCCTGAAAAATGGGATATTTGATATGGAGCAAATTGGTTATCGCATTATTCTCAAACATGAAGATCCTCCTCATACACTCCCATTTAGGGTTTCTTTCTTCTCTGCCAAAGCGTTTTTAATATGATTCACCACGTCGCTCTCAACGTATGCTTTAGCGGCTCTCACCGCATTTGATATCGTCTTTTCATCCGACGAGCCATGACTTATGATGACGTAACCTTGCACTCCCAAAAGCGGCGCACCGCCGTATTCGGCTACGTCCAATTTTTTTGCAAGCCCTTTTAGCGTAGGCATCAAAAGAAATGCGCCCAACTTTCCCAGCAAACTGCCTTCCTTTATGGCGTCCTTTATAAGGAAAAAAATCGTTTTCGCCATACTTTCGGCAAATTTTAGCACCACGTTCCCGATAAACCCGTCGCAAACCACAACGTCGAAGTTACCCTTAGGCACGTCACGCCCTTCGGCATTGCCGATGAAATTTATGTTTGTCCCTTTCAAAAGAGCGTAGGCTTCTTTGGTAAGTTCATTGCCCTTGGTCTCTTCTTCGCCGATGTTTAAAAGTCCGACTCGAGGTTTATTCTTTTTTTGAACGTGTTCGGCGTAAAGAGAACCCATAATCCCGCTTTGCGCCAAATGTTCGGGCTTGCTGTCAACGTTTGCCCCGGAGTCAAGCATAAGCGTTACGCCTTTTGGCGTTGGCATCGGAGTCGCTATGGCGGGGCGTCCTATTCCCCTTATTCTCTTTAGGATAAGTTGCGCCGCCGCAACCGCCGCGCCGGTACTTCCCGCAGATACCACTGCATCGCATACTCCCTCTTTTACAAGGTTTGTCGCTACAACAACCGACGCGTCTTTTTTTACCCTCACAGCGTCGGCGGGGTGCTCGTCCATGCCTATGACTTCCGTGGCGTTCTTTATCTCTATGGGCAAGTTTTCAACGTTTTCTTTGGCGATAATCTCTCTTATAACCTTTTCGTCGCCAACCAGCACGATTTCCGCCTGATGTTTCTTTGCCGCCATAATCGCCCCAAGCACAACAGCTTTGGGCGCAAAATCGCCGCCCATTGCATCTACTGCAATCTTCAAACAGAAATCACCTCGTCTGATTATTTATACAAACGAAAAAAGCATTTGCACTAGATTTGTTTTCCCTGTACTTCGGTTAGGTAAAACAAACGCGAAATCCATTCTCGTCCGCTTATCTATAAAAAAATGAGCAGGAAATCCATCCTGCTCGAACCCTCACTCGGCCTCTTGGATTACCGGCTTTCCATCATAATATCCGCACTCAGAGCAAACGTGATGTGGCATCCTGGGCTCGTGGCACTGGGGGCAGGAAGTAAATCCCGGCGTCTCCAGCTTCCAATTCGCGCGCCTTCTGTCTCGACGCGATTTTGACATTTTGCGTTTCGGCACTGCCATTAAAAATGCACCTCCTTAAATCAGTCATTCAGTCGTCTATTCGATAATCTTGCAGTATGCTAAACCTAGGATCTGCGATAAATCTATCGCAACCGCATTCACCTTCGTTTAAGTCCTTGCCGCAAATCTTGCAAAGCCCCTTGCATTCTTCCTTGCAAAGATGACTGATAGGCTCTGCGGCCAACACGATATCCCGAACGACCTCGGTTAAATCTATCTCATCCCCCGTAAAAAGGGTAGAGTCATCGCTTTCTTCACGGGAAAATTTTTCGCTGAAATCTATCTTTACTTCCTTTTCGACTTCCTTCAGGCAACGATCGCACAGAAAACTCTTTCTAATCGTTATCGCGCCCTCCGTTACATAGTCTTCCCCAAGAAAAACAAGCTTTCCCTCAACCTTAGCGTCACCTAAATAAAGAGTCCCGTCAGAAGATATATCTAATTCATTGCAAGGCACTATAAAGGAAAAAGGCAAATCCTCCTTGTTTCCCGCATTCAAACGAATAATCATCTTCATCAACCTCAACTCATTATAGCTACTATGCTTTTTTTTGTCAAATAAAATTTAAAGCGCCTCTAAAAACTTGCTATTGACGTTTTTCCCTACCTTCGCATCGAGGAAACGCCGAAGGAATCAAACAGTTTTTAAACAGTTCATGGAAATTACCTTTAGGCGAAGTTTTGGAAAATCCTTTTTTTCTTGAAGGTGATTTTAAGTTTATGTTGAATAACTTGTAGTATATTTTTAAAGAATCGCTAAAAATCATTTGGTTTTACCGGTAGTTCCACGCCTCAAAGCAGCGTGAATTATTGAAAATCGGTTTTTAGAGATGCCATAAAACAGAAAGTTAGATTGAAAGAAAGGTAAATTATGGTAAGCAGAAAAAAATTTTTACTGAATCTGGAAAATTTTTCCGCAACAATGGAAGAAATCTCACAAGCGCTAAAGCAAAATAAGGCGTCCCACAAGGAAATCAACGCCGCTCAATTGGTGCTTGAAGAAACTTTTATGCGTATGCGGGATAAAGGAGGCGCAGAAAGCGCCGTTGTCACCCTGCAAAAGCGATGGGGAAGTCTCGGTTTAAAATTAGAATCAGCGGGCAAATGGTTTAACCCGCTGATGGAAGCCACGGATTACAACGAAGACGAAGTTGATTTTTACCGAGTTACCATATTAAAGGCCAATCGCTCCAAGATGGGCTACGCCAGAAAAGGCGATTTAAACATTGTCACCATAAGCGTCCACGAAAGAGGCAACACGCAAATTTACCGCACATTGCTCGGCATGGTTTTGGGCGTAATTTGCGGTCTTATCATGGATGCGTTTTTGGCTCAGGATTTAATCAAAGCCTTTGATGCGAGCATCGTAAAAAGTTTCCGTTCCATGTTTTTGCACGCCTTAAACATGATGATCGCCCCCGTAATCTTCTTTAGCGTCATAAGCGGCGTCACAAGCATAACAAATGCGGCGGATATAGGCAGAATCGGCGGCAAACTTATGGGTATCTATGCGCTTACGACTTTGATCGCTTCCTTTTTTAGCGTAATTATCGGCGCAACCATATTCGGAGGAAATATGCCTCAGGTGGGAGTTGCGGGAGAAGCGGGAGAAGCCGCATCGTTTTCCCTTTTGTCAATGTTTGTGGGGTTAGTGCCGAAAAATCTCGTTGACCCGATAATAAACGGCGAAATGCTTCAAATAATCTTTGTCGCCGTGGTTTTTGGCATATGTATAAACAAATTGGGCGACAAGGTTAAAATCCTCCATGATTTTATCGACGCAATGAATAACTTCTGCTTGCGCATGATTACCATGATAGTGGCATTTATTCCCTTTATCGCCTTTTTGTCCATGGCGTCACTCATAATAAACGTCGGTTTGGACTCCGTATTTGTACTTGGCGAACTGGTACTGGGGCAGCTTTTCGGAAGTTTGCTGATGATAGGAATATATGTATTGCTCCTAATGCTTATCGGACGGCTTAATCCCTTGCCTTTCATTAAAAAATTGCCTTCGTTTATTCCCATCCCTCTTTCCACCAGCTCGTCAAACGCTACCATGCCCTTTACATTAAAATTCTGCTCTGAAAAGATGGGAATTTCCCAAAAACTTTCTTCGTTTTCAATCCCCGTAGGCGCAACGGTAAACATGGACGGTGGCTGCTTTTATCTGTCCATTGCCAGCATAATGCTCGCCAGAATGTATGGGGTGGAGCTTGATTTTGATGTGCTTTTTACTGTTTTCGTAACGGTCGTCGCGCTCTCGATAGGCGCGCCGGGAGTGCCGGGAGGCGCGTTTGTATGCCTTGCGTCAATAGTTGCGGCTCTGGGGCTGCCTGTAGAGGCTACGGCTATAGTCTTAGGCATAGATCCAATTTGCTCAATGCTGCGTACTGCATTAAATTCAACGGGAGACATTGCCGCCACAACGGCTCTCGCAAAAACAGAACACCTTATCGACGAAGAAGTTTATATGATGGATTAATTCTAACCCACTCGTCCTACTCGAAAAGATAATTCGTTGCCTAGCGCAAATTTTTGAAGGTCAATAATCTCATTTATGCCTTTTTCGGCAAGTTCAAGCAAACTGTCATGTTCTTTCCGGGTAAAAGGACGACCTTCGCCTGTGCCTTGAATTTCGACAAACTTGCCTTCGCCTGTCATTACAATATTCATATCAACCATCGCCGTGGAATCCTCGTCATAGCTGAGATCTAAAATAGGTTCGTTCTTTTGGCTTATACCGACCGATACCGCCGCCAAAAAATCCCGTACGGGAAAAACTTTACCTTTTTCGTAAATTTTCTCGCACGCTAAGACAACCGCCACAAAAGCGCCGGTAATCGAAGCGACTCTGGTACCGCCGTCCGCCTCGAACACATCGCAATCAACGGTAAGCGTGCGCTCGCCTAAAGCCTTGGTATCTATAACGGAGCGTAAAGCTCTTCCGATTAATCGTTGGATTTCCTCCGTCCGCCCCGATTGGCGACCGCGCTTGGCCTCTCTTTGAGTTCTGGTGTTTGTAGAGGACGGAAGCAACGAATATTCCGCAGTAACCCAACCTTCGCCTGTGTTTTTAAGAAAAAACGGCACCCGGTCTTCAAAAGTGGCGGCGCACAGTACCTTCGTATGCCCCCATTCTATAAGACAAGAACCGTCGGGATGCCGTTGAAATCCGCATATCATCTTGATTTCTCGAAGGCGGTCGTTGGGTCTTCTATTATACCGCATTAACCCTTTGCCTCCTGATATGCCTTGTAATTTTTAATCACGCATATAGGGGTTTTTTGCGAAGCGTTGCCGAAAGGATTATCCAAAAGCAAATTTGCCGCAAGCTCCCCGTTTAATCCGGCGCTTACGCCAACCACGCGGGAACGCTTAAGATCATTTACGTCCGCAACCATTGCGGCAAAAGCGCCTGTTTTATTTTTTATACGTTCCGCAACCTCATCGGGTCTATCAGGCCCGTACACAATACATTTGTCAAAAGGAGGCATGGTGCCTGTAACGTCGTCAATAAGCGCCGCCTGTTCGCCGCCCCATTTATAAAAAAGTCCGCGAATTCCCACGAGCCTTGCAAGAAATCCGCAAAAAAGAGCAAATGCCACACGCCATTCGCCTTCCCTGTTCATAAGAGCCTGCATACCGTGAGGACTTGAAAGAGAGCCGTAATCAGGTATAAACCTACAGCAAAGCGCGGCAAGAGGGGAGATTTTAAGTTCTTCCGGTCGCACAAACTCTCCTTGCGTAATAGCCACAACGCTTTCCGCCACACAAACAAGATCATTCTTTGTAATCTTGTCCCCTGCGTATTCATAAATTGAATCTACAATATCGTCTTTTTCGGTTAAAATTCGTGTCGGTATCGGTACAATTTCTATATCAACCATAAAAACACCGCCTAAAATCCTAATGTTAATATAAAGAAAAGAAAGTCAGAATTTACACATTTGCCAACCGCCTAACCTCATCGCCGCTTAGTCGTAAAATTATCTTTTTATAATTGCAAGGGGTTCTGCCGGTCTCAAGCCAAATAAAATCTATGTTTATGTCCGGCATTTCTTTTAGCGCTTCGTTGATATTTAAGCCCTTTCTTCCAATCAGTATCACTTTGGCGCAGATAGTTATTTCATCCGGCTCTTCGCCTTTTTTTTGTATCAAAACAGACTCGAAATAGTCGTCCTCTCTGGGCGCGCCGTTTCTTTCGACAAGCCCCCACGCTTCAATCTTGTCGTATTGCTCAAAGGGAAGCTGCGGTCTGCAAATTACATCCATTATGGTAGCGCAACTCTTACCTTCGTTTTTGAAAGAAATTTCCTTCTGGATGGCAACCCGTGTTTCATCTTTCTCCAATAGGGTAAATTCGGAGGCGGGAGTTACCACCACTTCTTCTTTTCCAAGATAACGAAGGTATAACTTTATAAATATGATTGCAAATAAAATTACGCACAAGATTATGTCTATGACAAAAATTATATTATCCGGCACCATTTTCATCCCGTTCCTTTTTTATGGCTTCTTCAAGCTTCTTATGATACTTTTCCGTCAACCTGGTAATTTTCCCGGTTTCGCGGCTTGTATACACGTTTTGCGTATGACCCGTTACGAGAAGCGTTCCGTCCTTTTCCCGATAAACTTTATAGTTAAAGGCCATCTTCACCTTAGTAAGCTCTGTCGCCGTGGTTTCTATTATAAGGTCGTCGTCGTAGTAACCGGGAGATACGAATTTAGCCGAAACTTCGGTAATAGGAAAGACAAAACCATCCTCCATAAGGTCGCCCAAAGTTATGCCGATTGAGCGCAAATACTCCACGCGACCTATCTCAAACCAGCGAATGTAGTTAGCGTGATGCACCACAGCCATCGCATCGGTATCGTAGAAATTCACTCGAATTTTTGCGTTTACAGGCAAGAAAATCGCCTCCGATTACTTTACTATATGCTTGCCGCCCAAGAATTTCGGTTCCCAATAGGGATCGCTAAGTTCGTCGACCCGAACGCCCTTGCTGGCGGAGGTGTGTATAAACTTATTTTCTCCCAAATATAAACCGCAATGGGAGGCGCCTTCAGCGTAAGTTGTAAAAAACACAAGATCTCCGGGAACCAATTTGCCTTTATCCCGCTTTTCACCTAAAAGATACTGCTCGTCCGCAAGGCGCGGGATAAACACACCATTCTTTTCAAATATAAACTGAAGATAGCCGGAGCAATCAAACCCGCTTGGCGTCTCGCCGCCGAACAGATAAGGCGTGCCAACATATTCTTTGGCTGTCCTTATAATCTTTTGGGCTTCCTTTTTATCCAAAAAGGTTACATGATTGCTCACCAACTTGCCTGATTTTTTATATGAAGAATTTGAAGACGCATTTTTTTTGACCTTGCCGCTTGATTTGGATTTGGTGTTTTTTAAAGCGCGCCAAGTGCTGCTGGTGACAATTCCGGTTATCTTGATGTTTTGATCTCGCTGAAAAGCAGATACGGCGCGTTCGGTTTCGGTGCCGTAAACTCCGTCTGCTTCGTTTATCGGGTAACCTATCTGTTTAAGTTTCTGCTGCAAGATTAACACTTCATGACCGTGAGAATTTCGTTGCAACGTAGGCGCAGCGGAGGCTGATGAGGCAAACAATACGAATCCCAGAGCCAAGGTTGTGGCGACGGAAACAGTTTTCATAACTTGTCGTCCTTTCGCTAAAAATGAAAAATAAATGATTTACTGAACATTATATAAGAATTTTTTCATTTTTGCAAGAGAAAAATGAAAAAAGGCTGAGTATGCAAGCAGCATATAATTTTAACGAGAAAAGACAACAATAAGTCTACACTCAAAGGCGTAGCAGAGTTACGTCAAGGGACTTTTGACGCAGCATGACGGAAAAATCTCCAAAAAGAGCAAAAGAAATTAACCAGTATTTCCTTAATTTAGGCAACAAAAAAAGGGCCGGTGCACTCACAGCCCTTTTTTTGAAAACGAATAAAATTATGTATAACCGCTCGGCGTACGGACTCCTCTTTTCGGTACCACGCTTCGCTCGCTTTTTCCCGCAACCCGCAACAACATCCTTGTCATTGAGCGCTGTCAGCATGAAATCGGCGCGTAAAAAAAGCAGTCGAAAGCCTTAAAACGCATAATAATAACTATATTGTCCCTAAAGAGGAATCAATAGCAGCGCGAGTCTTCCTTTATTTTTATTTACCACCCCAACAGCAACCTTATTTTAACATACAATTTTCATAAAGTCAATACTGACAAACTAAATTGTGTCAAAATTGTGTTAAATTGCTACTATTCGCGGGTAATACAACATAGTGGTGCGAAAGGTGAATTAGTGCCGTTCATGGTCAACCTCTCCACCGCTTCGCGGTCCCCCTCCCCTTTCAGGGGAGGCAACGTGAAGGTGACTTTTCTATTATATATCCACAAAATGAGAAATCAG
>JAGBMX010000015.1 GCA_017634675.1 Selenomonadaceae bacterium
GGGAGGCACTCGGATTGCGACTTTTGAGCCAAAAAATTTCAATATTTCCTCAAACCAAGCCCCCCTCTTAGAGGGGGGTAGGGGGGAGTTCCCCCTGACGATAGGTGACAATTGGGAGCAACAATAATAAGTCTACAGTCTGTATAAATTTAATCATTACAATTTTAAAACGTATTCAAAAGAAGGTGTTTGAATGAAAGTTCCATTTCGGCTTAACATTTACCGTCGCATACTTTTAATGATGTTTACTTGCAGCTTGGTTTCTCTCGTAATTTTAAGCGCCATAGCCATTTCAAGTATGTTCGACATAAAGGAAACGGCGGTTAAAACCGGGCTTGACATCGGCAACGCTGCCGTATCTGAAAGCAGTTCCGCTTTAGAAGTGCTTTCAAACGACAGCATGGAAAAACTGGCAAAAGACAAATCCCACATGATTGAGCTTAGCTTAGAGAGCATCAAACAAAACGTAACGACCGTTTCGAATCAAATGACGGATATTATGTCAAATCCGGAGAAATATCCTCATCGCTCCGTGGCGGAGCCTGATAAGAAAAATGCGGGAACCATAGTTCCTCAGCTTATGTATTCCGCAAGCGTACAAAATCGCACGTCGCTGTCGAATGAAATAGCACGGGCGGCAAATATACAGGATTTTTTGACGCAGATGAACGCGTCAAGTCCCGTGATAGCTTCTTCTTATGTGGCTTCTAAGAACGGTTTCATCATAATGGCGGATAAAATTTCCGATCGAAAATTTGCGGAAGGTTCAAGCGTCCCCGCGCCTTATGAGGCGTTTGCCCGCCCGTGGTACAAAAAAGCCATGGCGGAAAATCGTTTGATATTCACGGATGTGGTAAACGACATTCACGGAGGGGGACTTTGCATTATCTGCGCCGCTCCGTATAAAGCCAACGGCGAATTTGCCGGTGTGGTCGGCATGGGTTCGTACCTTCGGGAAATCAATCAAATCGTTTTGGACACGAAAGTGGGCAATACGGGTTTCGGCTTTGTGCTGAATCAAAAGGGAACTATTCTTTTTTCGCCTATAAACGGGGGAATAATGGCTGCGGATACCAATGTTGATTTAAGACATGCGGCAGAATCCACCATAGCCGAGATGGCGAACCGAATGGTTGCGGGGGAAACGGGGCATTTGCCGGTAACTGTCGGAAGCCATAATTATTACGTCGCCTTTGCGCCCATGCCGGATCTCGGCTGGAGCTTTGGCATAATGATAGAAGAAGACGAAGCTATGGCTTTTGTGACTAAAAGTCGCGATGCAATACAAGGCGAAGTCGGTAATTTGACGGCGGACATGGATAAGCAATTAGACCGCGCCATACTTTATATAACGCTTATCGTTCTCGCTTTTATAGCTGTAGTTTCATATATTGCGTACCGTATGGCGGGGAGTTTTGTGCGTCCGATTAAGCAACTCACCAATGGAGTGCAAAATATTGTCGTTGAAATTGATGAAAATAAAAATAAAAAAGAGTTCACTATTGAGAATAAACTGGATATAAAAACCGGTGATGAAATTGAAGATTTGGCTTCGTCATTCAATATCATGACGGACGAGCTTCAAACGTATATGCGAAACCTTAAAACCGTAACGGCAGAAAGGGAGCGTATTGCAACCGAGCTTTCCGTCGCCGCCAATATTCAGGAAAGTATGTTGCCCAAAATCGCCCCTGCTTTTCCGCAAAGGACGGATTTTGACATTTATGCGACTATGGATCCCGCAAAAGAAGTGGGCGGGGATTTCTACGATTTTTATCTTTTGGACGAAAATCATCTTTTTGTCGTCGTTGCGGACGTGTCGGGCAAAGGCGTTGCGGCTGCTCTCTTCATGGTTATCGTTAAGATTATATTGAAAAATTTTGCCCTGACTAGGGGGCTTACAAGCGAACTTGCGTCAGTGGTAAGCGCCGCTAACGATCAACTTTATCAAAACAACGACGCAATGATGTTTGTAACCGCTTTTGTGGGGATATTGGATCTGGATTCCGGCAAATTCTCCTTTGTCAATGCGGGACATAACCCGCCTTTGATTTATCGCGCAAAAGACAATCAATTTACTTATTTGGATGTTAAGCGTAATTTCGTTATGGGCGGTATGGACGAACTTGATTATAATGGTCAGGAACTCACCCTTAATCCCGGAGATAAATTATTCCTTTATACCGATGGGGTAACGGAAGCGTTAAACGAGAATGACGAAATGTTCGGCGAAGACAATTTGCTTTCCTCTTTGAATACGGCGGACACAAGCAATATATCTCTTATCGAACTTTTAAAGCATGTCAAAAAGTCGCTTAAAAAGCACGTTCAAAATGCGCCTCAATCCGACGATATAACAATGCTCGGTCTGTCTTATTACGGAAACAAAGACGCATAAATACGAAAAATCCACACCGTTACAAAAAACCTGTTACTATTCACGGGTAAACTTTGCTCTCCTATAAAAAGTATGCGCCCGAGGCAACGTTGCCACCTCTCCGCCCTTCGGGCACCTCCCCTTTCAGTGGAGGCTCTCTTGTTTTGCTGTAGTGCCTTCCCTGAAAGGGGAGTGGGACCGCGAAGCGGTGGAGAGGTCCTCTGTGAACGGCACTAATTCGCCTTTCGCATCACCGTGTTGTACTACTCGTGAATAGTAGTGAATAGTAACCTTTATTTATTTTATACCACATATTTTGCTTTTTCAATAAAATTTTACGGAGGAATAACCATGACCGCTATAAATCTTGCAAAAGAGGTAATCGAGGGTCATCGCATAAAGCGCGGCGACGATACCTCTTATTTTGCGACATTGCCGCTTGACGAGCTTATGGAGGGCGCAAAGATTATACAAGAGCATTTTTGCGGCAATCACATTGATTTTTGCACAATTATAAACGCCAGAAGCGGACGTTGCGGCGAAAACTGCAAATACTGCGCCCAAGCCGCTTGCCATAACACCGGTATCGATGAGTATGGCTTTTTGCCTAAAGAGGAGATTATAAAAAACGCTAAAGCGAACGAAGAAGCTGGCGTCAATCGTTTTGCAATGGTAACATCCGGCAGAGCGCTTGGCGGAGAAGAATTTGACAAGGCTATCGAAACTTACAAAGAGATGAAGGAAACCTTAAAAATAGCTCTCTGCGCTTCGCACGGCATTTTGACAAGGGAACAGTTTAAACGCTTGAGAGAAGCAGGAGTCACGAGTTACCACCATAACATCGAAACGTCTAAACGATTTTTCCCCGAAATTTGCACAACGCACACTTACGAGGACAGGATTAACACTATAAAAACAGCGACCGAAGAAGGGTTAAGCGTGTGTTCGGGCGGTATAATCGGCATGGGAGAAACCTTTGAGGACAGAATAGACATGGCGATAAGTCTTTCGGAGCTTAACATCAAATCAATCCCCATAAACGCCCTTATGCCCATAAAAGGCACGGCGCTGGAAAATCGCAAAACTTTGGAGGCAGACGAAATTTTGCGAACTATAGCAATGTTTCGCTACATAAACCCCGAAGCGAACATTCGGCTTGCGGCGGGAAGAAAACTCTTGCCCGAAAACGGCAAAACCGCCTTTATTCACGGCGCATCAGCTTCCATTACGGGAAATATGCTGACAACTTCCGGCACTACCATAAAAGAGGATATGGCGATGATTAAGGATTTGGGGCTTAAGAATAAGTGAAGACGGCTAAAAAATCCACAAAGAGGCTAACAGATGAAAAAGATAGTTGTTTTATTTATGGCGTTTATAGTGCTTATATCGACCGCAACCGCAGCGCCGGCAAAAAAAGGTGCGCCAAAGCAACAGGGAAATGTGGTAATGCAGGGAAAACCTATCCCGGGGGAGCTTCGGGAGGGAACTTTTGCCGTTAAACTGGGAGATACGATAGAAAAATCGCTGAAATTTTTTGGGCAGCCTAGGGTAATATTGGCAAACGGGGAAAGTTATACATGGCGGTCAAGGATTGATTTAAACAGTCCGGAGCTTGTGATAAAGCTAAAACCCAGCAAGGTAATATGGACGATAGTTGCGGATCATTTGCCAATGATAAAAACGCCGGAAGGTATCGGATTCGGTTCGACGAAAGAGGAGATTGAAGCGGTATACGGCAAGAGCAAAGGATATGTAACGCCTAACGGAGACATTATAGTTTCCTATGGAGGCGATCCTATTCATTCGCCTTTCATGCGATTTAGGCTGACGGGAGATAAAGAAAAGCGTGTAACGTATATGATAATCGGGCATTACGACGTGGATAAAAAGGGGAAGAGCGGGAAAGGTAAAAAGAAAAAATAAAAAATAAAAATTTTTCAAAAAATTCTTGCACACAATTTTTAAATATGTTATAATTTGCACAACAAAGAAAGAGGAAAGGGCAAGGATTTATGCGCAGGGTTCTTGTCAGCCGAAACAGGCTCTTCTTTTCGGATTTGGGAAAGGACGGGATGTCTATTGATGAATGGGAGGAAGTATTCCGCCTGAACGATGTGTGCTCCTTGTGAAGATAGAGAATTCCATCGAGGCAGAGGAGATGCCCGTTTAAAGACATGAAGAGCGTATTTGTTAGGGCAGTTGAGAGTCCCGAGGCTATATGGAGAGCAAAACGCACCGTCATCGGACAGAAGGAACATAATGGTCTTTTCCACGGATAGGCGAGGCTTCGATTGTGAAGTCTCGCTTTTTTTTGAAGGAGAATGATATGAAGCAATTTTTGACAATATTTGGGGTTCTCCTTATTATGATTGGAATATTCGGAATATCGTATACATATAATGTTGACCATAGGAACGCAGAGCACTTATCCGCCTATTGTACCATAGATTTTCAAAGCTCCAGAAACGAAGACGGTAAATTAGAAGGCGCAGTCATGAGTCTTTGGGATTATCGTTACGATGCGGCAAAGCTGGAGCGTCGCGCGACTCTCTACACCGACGGGGACGTTTGGGAAATGGTTGCAACCGTCAAACAAACCGAGCCTAAGGAAGGGGATGAAGAGCACCCCTTTCAAAGAGAAAATAAACTCTTTGTGGAACTACCCAAGTCCTCACTAGCTGCAATTCGAAAAGCCGACGAAGTTAGATTTCGATTTTATTACGACAACGGACAAGTGATAGATCTTCCGCTTAATGCGCCGGATCTTGAATATTGGAAAAAACAGTTAATACCTTAATTTGCAACAAAAAAAGCTGCCTGGGCAGCTTTTTTAAATTGCGCGCACAACTTTTCCCGAGCGAAGGCAACGAGTGCAGACGTTAATGCGCTTAACTTCACCGTCTATCATAGCGCGGACGCGCTGAATATTTGGCTTAAACACGCGTTTTGTCTTTAAGTGAGAGTGACTGACATTCATTCCGGCGCGTTTTGTTTTATTGCAAATTTCGCATACGCAAGCCATGGGAACACCTCCTAGATACAGTCGATTAGAACGAAACTATATTAGCATAATTTTTCGGGTTTTGCAAACATTTTTTGAATTTCCTCTTGACAAAACTTTTCCGTTAAAATACAATATCATCGTTACGGAGGGGTGTCCGAGCGGTTTAAGGAGCCGGTCTTGAAAACCGGTGATGCGTCAGCACCGTGGGTTCGAATCCCACCCCCTCCGCCATGATTTTTCCCGCATTGGCGGGATTTTTTTGTGTAGGTGATTTTTGTGGAAATTCTTTTGTTTTTGGCTCTCGGCGCATTTGTCGGGGTGTTCGGCTCACTTGTGGGCATAGGCGGCGGGCTTATCTGCGTGCCTGTCTTTATTTTTTTCCTGTCTGAAGGAAGCGTTTTCCCCTATTTTAAAACAGCGGCGGAAATTACGGGAACTTCTCTCTTTATCGTATTTATAAACGCTTTTTCAGGCGCCGTCGCTTATATCAGACAAAAACGCATTATGTATTCGGCGGCTGTTCCATTTGCTCTTGCAACTCTTCCCGGCGCATTTTTAGGCTCGTACATAGTGGATAAATTTTCCTTTGAAATGCTTAATTTTTATTATGGAATTTTTATGGGGGTAATGGCTGTTCTTATCTTCATAAATTCTCGAAAAAAGAAGCGCGAAGACGTTTTGGAATTGCCCGATGATTTTACCTACAACAGGGGAATCGGCATAACAGCCAGCATGGGGGTGGGGTTTTTATCGAGTATTTTTGGCGTCGGAGGCGGCATCATTCATGTGCCGCTTATGGTTTATTTGCTAAACTTCCCCGTGCATATAGCGACCGCAACCTCTTGCTTTATCCTTATGATTTCTTCATTGGGCGGCACCGTCACTCACTTTATGCTAAGTCACATCGTATGGATCCCCGCCGTTGCAATAAGCGTAGGCGCAGCCATTGGCGCTCAAATAGGAGCAAAATTATCGAGAAAAACCAAATCCAAAACCATCCTTACAATCTTAGCCATATCAATGTTATTAGTCAGCATAAGATTGATTTTATCGGGGACTTTTAAGTGAAAAAACTTCTTTCTTTCTCTTTCTCTTTTTTGAAAAAAAGAGAAAGAGAAAGAAAGAAGCAAAGAAAGAGAAAGAGAAAAAACTTTAATAAACTTTAAACCCTAGTTTTATTTAAGCTATGATTTTTAGTTTGTTAAAGTTTTTTCTTTCTCTTTTTTCTTTGTTACTTTCTTTTTTCTCTTTCTTTTTTTCAAAAAAGAAAGAGAAAAAAGAAAGTAAGAAACTCCCTTTAAATATAAAGTTCCAAGTATCTGGCGCGGCGTTCGGCGGCAAAGATAGGGACGCCGAATTTAGTGGCTAAGTTTTTGCATACGGCGACGGAATTAGGGATGCCTTTAAGGGCTTTGGTGAACTTTTCTCGAAACATACCTTCGTTCATAAGAATGGCGCAAGCGAGGTTCATGGTGTTTGAGTGATCTTGCACTTCGCTGTTGGTAAAAAGGCTCTCGTGATCGCCCTCGATATCTTTGTTTATTAGGTAAAAAGCGACTTGGTAGATAGTGGCGAAACGCTGCTCGGCTTCGTTTTTGCTTGCGTTTACCATTATGCTTTCGGTTGAATCCGCAAAGGGATTTTCAGAGTTGTTTATCTTAAACTTAGAATATACCGGCGCTGCCAAATTAAGCGCAGGCGCTACCCTTAAACCTGCCGCAGCGACCAATCTCGTCACCGACGGCTTATAGCACGGTTCTATCTGCGCATCCTCCAATATTCCTTCCGCCAATCGATTTATCTCGATATGCGACATCTCGTGTTGTATTTCCATTAGGCTTGACCTACTTTCTCATAATTTGACAACTGCTACTTCATAGTGAAATTCGACAACAAAAAGTTTTTTCCTGCTTGCTTTTTATTTTTCTTTGTGATGAAATTTTGCGAAAAATTTTACCGATAATGGCAACTCCATCTTGACGCTAATGACATAATTATGGCATAATTATCACATAATAAAAGGAGATGATGATATGCCGCAGATTATTCCAATCAAGGATTTAAAAAATACCTCCGCATTATCTGAACTCTGTCACCGCATTGATGAACCGATTTATGTCACAAAAAACGGATACGGCGACATGGTGCTTATGAGTATGGAGTTATTCGAAACTATGCGAAAAAAGTGGGATGTTTATAGTGATATTGAACTATCGGAAGCGCAAATTCAACGGGGCACAGTCAAAGACGCCCGCAAAGCGTTGGCAAACGTGAGGGAAAAATATGGCCTATAAACTGATTGTGACAGAACACGCCGATGAACTTATCGACAATCTTGTCGGCTATCTCATAAAAAAACTCAAAAATCCGGATGCCGCCCTTCGTCTTATGGATGGATTGGAAAGTATTTATGAACGGCTTGAAGAAAGTCCAATGCAGTTTCCGGAAAGTTCGGATTATTTTTTGAGGAACAGAGGATATCGAGAGGCGTTGGTGCCAAAAATGAGGTACCGAGTTATTTTCCGTATCGAATCGGATACAGTATACATTGTTGGAGTTTTCCATACTTTGGAGGATTTTGCCGAAAAATTAAGGCAGAACCCTTGATATTTGCATAGGAACAGTTTATAACAAGACTATATGCCGCGCGCTTCTGGGTGGGGGCGTTTATCGGAAGAAAGGCGGGAGTTTAAATCTCCCGCCTTTCGTATGTATTGGTCTTGTTATACAACCCTAATTTTGCGTAAATCTCCGACTTTAACAGGCGGTAACGAAATTCTAACAGTCCAAACGTTGGTTTTATTATGTGCGTTCTGTGCAAAAGAAATGGGTTCGTATTAAAATCGTTTATTCCCGGCTCTCCAGTTACAGCCGTCAGATATTCGTTTTCCTTTAAAAGGCTCGGAAGATTATCGTTGTATGCGCCGTTGGGGTATGAAAAGGTGTAAATCGTCTTTAAACCTTTCCATTCAAGCCCAAGTTTGGAAAGTTTTATTTCCTCGGCTTGCTTTTCCGTGGAAAGTTCGGTAAGCGGAATATGATTTGCCGTATGGCTGCCGATTTCTACGCCTCTCTTTTCCATATCCTTTAATTGCTCAAGGGTCAGATAACCCTTTTTTCCAATGTTATTCGTTATCATGTATACCGTGGCTTTCATGCCGAATTCTTCCAGCATGGGGAGAAGGGTACTGTAATTGTCCTCGTATCCGTCGTCAAAGGTTAATATAATGGGCTTTGGGGGAAGGGGCAGTTTGCCCTTTTTCGCCAGCATAAAATCTCTCATGGATATGGTTTCATAGCCGTTGTCTTTTAAATATTGAAGCTGCTCCCTAAAGTCTTTAGGAGTTATGCTGTATTTTTTCGCATCCTCGTCCGGCGCATCCGTTATCGTGTGGTACTCAAGTATCATAACCCCTTGCGGGGCAGGCAGAGAGATTATATATGCGGCAAAGAGAATAAAACAGACGCAAATCGCCGTTAAAAATTTTTTCAAGTTAATCACCCAATGTTTTTCCGTGGCGCTCCCTTCCCAATCTAAGAGAGGGAGGGTGGAGTTTCGGAAAGAATTAAAATTTTCTTCATCCTGTGCATAAACGCAGGTTTGCTGATAAACAGCATATCCGCCAATTCTGCGGCGGTTGCTTCGGGATTTTCCAAACGCTTCGCCGCCGTTTCCTGCAAATCTTTTTTTAGGTTTTCAAAAGCGCCGGACTTTTTTAAGGCGCGTATTGCGTCTATTTGCCTTCCCGCTGCGTCAACCGAACGTTGCAAATTCGCCGTTTCGCAGTTCACTATGCGGTTTACCTGTCCCCGAATCTCCTTTATGTTCCTTGCGCTTTCAAATTTTTCCGCCGAAGCGTTCGCCTCTATCATCCAGAGAAAATCCGCGACAGCGTCCCCTTCCTTTAGATATACCACATATTCTTCTTTTCTGTCCGTAAGTTTCGGGTAAAACCCACGCTTTTTCATAAGTTCCTGCAAAAATTTCGCAAAGGCGCGGCTGACAAGGGAAAATTCCAGATGATATTCGGCCTCCGGTCTGTTCAAACTGCCCGCCGCAAGAAACGCACCCCGAATATATGCGGATTGGCAACAGGCTTTTTTTACGGCTTGATTTTCCTTTTCCATGATAAACCCGTCTTCCAATGCAAAGCCTATATTTTGCAAAAATCCGGTCGTTTCCTCCGACGGCGGGATTTTTACTATAAAACTGCTGCGTTTTTTTAGCTTTTTGGATTTTGTAAGAGCGATTTTCACCGGGGCCTTGGGATTTTCACTTCTTATCAGAGCGAGGGTTTTTCTCGCCACCGCGCCGTTATTGCTCGAAAATATAAGCCCGAATCCTTTGGATTCTTCCATATAAACCCTGCCGCCCAAGCGAAGGAGAGCGACAAGTTCCGCTCGGCGGCAGCATTTTTTTTCGTAGATTTTATGGGATATTTCGTTTTTCACATCAGAGGCAAAGGATGACATACTTTCTCCTATTCAAAATTATCCTCGTGTCGGAGGCTGTAAATCATGCGCATGACGCTTTTGGCCAGCTTGTCTGGATTATGGCGGATAACGTCCGTCTCGTCAATCATATCCGCCTTTACGAAACCGACTCCAAGCGCGTTTATCGCGTCCTCGTCGATAACTACGGGGTACGCCCCTTCCTTTTCATAGTATTCCTTCATCTCGTCGGATATTTCCCTGCCGTTTACAAGGGCGAAATCAACTGCGCCCCGTCCCGCATGGTCAATTATCGCTTTAACGTGCATTGAGGCGGTATACCCGTCGGTTTCCCCTGGTTGGCTCATTACGTTGCATATATAAATCTTTATGGCTTTAGTTTTTCTAAGGGCTTCCGCCACGCCGTCAACCAAAAGATTGGGCATTACGCTGGTGTAAAGGCTGCCGGGGCCAAGTATCACGGCGTCTGCGTTTTTTATTGCGTCTAATGCGGCTTTTACCGGTTGCACTTTTTCGGGGAAAAGTTTTACCCGCTTTATTTTCTTATGTGCTTCCGGAATTTGCGACTCGCCTTCCACAACGGTGCCGTCCTCCATGATGGCGTCCAATCTTACGCTTTCCTTGCTTGCGGGAAGCACGTTGCCTTTAACTGCAAGGACTTTGGAGGATTTTTCAAGCGCCGTTTCCATATCTCCCGTAACCTCGTTCATGGCGGCTATAAAGAGATTGCCGAAGCTGTGCCCCGCAAGCGCTCCTTTTCCCTTAAAGCGATATTGGAAGAGTTTTTCCATAAGAGGTTCCGTATCTGCAAGAGCAACAAGACAGTTTCTCAGATCCCCCGGGGGCAAAATCCCCAAATCTTCTCTCAAACGTCCCGACGAGCCGCCGTCGTCCGCAACCGTAACTATTGCGGTAACGTTGCTTGTGACGGTTTTCATGCCGCGAAGCAAAACGGAAAGTCCGTGACCGCCGCCTATGACGGCGATGTTGGGACCTTTTCCCAGTTTCCGCTTTTCGTAAATGATGTCTACCAGGCGCTCAGATTTATTCGGAACTAAAACCAGGATAACGGAGCGGATAACGTAACGAATGGCGATAAGCATTAAAACCGCCCCGACAGCTGCGATTATCCCCCCGGCAACGGTGGTGACGGCGTAGCTGTAACTGCCTTGCCAAAGATATACCGCTCTGAAAATGCTTTCCTCGATAATGTCCAAAAATTTATAGTTGAATAAAAGGGCGAGTCCAATGCTGGTGATAATAACCCCCAATGCAAAGAGGACGAACCAGCGCTTGAATTTCATGCCGGGGTATAGCCATTTCAAAAAGTGCATTTCAATTCTCCTCGACCTTATGCTCTTTTACGTCGTTCTTCATTAAGTCGCGATGCTCCAAGCATAAATTGTAGCCCTTGTCTTTCAATCTTTCATATATATGCGTTGCCGTATATACGCTTCTGTGCAATCCTCCGGTACAGCCGACCGCTATTACTAATTGGGATTTCCCCTCCCTTTTGTATTCGGGAAGCAAGAAATCTATCATATCGTCTAATTTGGCGATGAATTTTTTTGTCGTGTCATGGTTTTCAATATAATTTTTTACTTCTTCCACCGCTCCGCTCTTGCGGCGGAGTTCCTCCACATAGAAGGGATTTATCAAAAACCTTACGTCAAGCACCATGTCGGCGTCCATCGGTATGCCGTATTTAAAGCCGAAGGATAATATATTTACCGTAAATTTCCGCTTGTCCGAGCCGAAAAGTTTTCCTATCTTTTCCTTTAATTTTTGTTTGGAAAGCCCCGAGGTATCAAGCGTGTAATTCGCTTTAGGCTTGACGGAGGCTAAAAGTTCCCGTTCTCTTTTTATGCCGTCGGTTATGCGGTTGTCGTCCGCCATAGGGTGACGGCGGCGCGTTTCTTTGTAGCGGCGCACTATGGTTTCGTCGTTTGCGTCCACAAAGACGAGTTCGTACTGAATTTTATCCTTGTCCAGCAAATCAAGCGTCTTTAGAAAATCGTCAAAAAATTCGCGGCTTCTTGTGTCCACGACTATTGAAAGTTCGTTGGCGCGTTCCTTGGTATCGGAGCAGACTTTTACAAACTCAGGAATAAGAACCGGCGGCAGGTTGTCAACGCAAAAAAATCCCATATCCTCGAAAAATCTTGAAACCTGTGTCTTGCCGCTGCCGGACATTCCCGTTATAATAAAAAGGCGCATTATCCTTCCCCCAATACGAATTTATATATAGCGTTGGCGAACCCGTGCTCCTTGCAATCCGTCGTGACAAAATCCGCGGCTTCTTTTATATGCGCGGCGGCGTTCCCCATGGCGACGCTCTTTCCCGCCGCCTTTAACATGGGCAAATCGTTGTCTGCGTCCCCTATCGCCATTGTTTCTTCGATGGAAACATTCAATATTTTCGCAAGTTCCCTAAGTCCGCTTGCCTTTGAAACGCCAAGATTGGTAAGCTCCGCAAAAATAGCCGTGGAACTTGTAACCGTCAGCCGATTTTTAAACGTATCTTCAAAAATTTTGCGGCGACGTACGCTTTCTTCTTGGTCGAGACTTATGGTGAGGATTTTCGTTATCTTTGCGGTATGCTCTTTTAGTCCCTCCCAACCAACGGCGTTGCCTTTTATCGCCTGCACCGATTCGTAAGTTTTGGAAAGTTCGTTTTCCTTAGGGTAAAAAAGCTCGTCGTCGCTATAGATCTGCAAATGCCAATTATTTTCCCGTGCGATTTCGATAGCCTCAAGAGCTAATTCTTCTTTGATATAATTTTCGTAGAAAACCTTACCCGAAGCGGATTTGATTAGAGCGCCGTTATAGGTTATAATCGGAGCGTCAACGCCCAATTCCCTTGCGATGGGAAGCGCCGCCCTATACATCCTGCCGGTTGCGATAGCTACTGTTACTCCTTTGCTTTCCGCATATTTCGCCGCCTCAATATTCTCTTTTGCGATGGGTTTCCCCGAAATCAAAAGCGTTCCGTCCAAATCCGTGGCAAAAAGTTTTATCATGTCCTCGCCCTCTTTCGTTTTTTACTATTATACATCAAAACGATTATAAATCAAATTGTTAGTTGAGGGCTTCGCCCTCAAACTCCCACCAAAGGGCGCCGCCCTCTGGACTCCCGCAAGGGACTTACGCCCCTTGACCCCGTAATAAATTTTTTGGAGGCAATATGAAAAGAATCATAATTGGAATTTCGGGCGCAAGTTGCGCTATTATTGGAATTGAACTGCTGCAAGAACTAAGGCAACACGAAGATATAGAAACCCATTTGGTTATCACAAAGGGCGGGGAAGTTACGATAAAAGAAGAGACGGATTATTCGGTTGAAGAAGTTAAATCTTTGGCGGATTATTGCCATGATGTTGAAAACATGGCGGCGCCTGTTGCAAGCGGCACTTTTGAAGTTTTCGGCATGATAGTTGCGCCCTGCTCCATGAAAACACTGGCGGGGGTAGCGAACGGTTTTTGCGAGAACCTGTTGCTTCGAGCTGCGGACGCAACTTTAAAAGAAAGCCGCCCTTTGGTTTTAATAACCAGAGAAACGCCGCTTTCGACGGTGCATCTTAAAAATATGCTTGCCGCAAAGGAGGCGGGGGCTGTTATATTGCCGCCTGCGCTTAGTTTTTACAATAAGCCGCAAACGCTTCTCGACTCGGTTCGTTATATTGTCGGAAAAGCTTTGCGCGCTTTGGGAATTAAAGCGAAGGATTTTAAGGGATGGGGAGAGCAAAAGTAAAAAAACACGCCGCAAGGCGTGTTTTTAAGTAAAGAAGAGTCCAAGATGCCGGTACTTTCTTATGTCTAAAACCTGCGTGTGGCAGGTGGGTGCCCTAAGTCCGCTTTCTGTTCTTCGCTCTTAGGCGATCCAACATCCGGCGAAATCAATTCGGATTCCCTGTAAGTAATGTAGGTTAGACATAGTTGAAAGCTAGCGAACATCCGAGACTTAACCTTCTTGAAGAGATATTATCACAATGAGTCAAAATTGGCAAGGGAAAAATGGCAATTTTACAAAAATTTCTGCTAATTAATACAAAAGAAATACAAAACAAAAAAACCTCGGACAACCCGAGGCTTTTTGCTGTGTATGATTTAGGAGAGCATCTGTAAAAGAAAGCTTGTATGTATAATAACACAATCGAAAATGAAAATCAATACTTTTTGAGAATTTTTTTCAAAAAAACTTGCTGCTTTGTTACTATTCACGGGTAGTAAAAAAAGAAAAATATTGCTCTTCATGGTCAATCCCTCTGCCCTTCGGGCACCTCCCCTTTCAGGGGAGGCTCTCTGATTTCTCATTTTGTGGATATATAACAAGACTAGATGTCCCCCACCTCTTAGGTGGGTGTCTATATCGGAAGAAAGGCGGGAGTTTAAATCTCCCGCCTCTCGGACGTCTTGTTGAAATGCTGACGTATGTAGTTTTTTCTTCTGGCGAAGAAAAAACTTGAATTAAGGCATTTTAACAACAGTCACGGCAATCAAAAAAGCTTTCCACAACTTGGAAAGCTTTTTTTGTCATAAGTATTACAAATAACTAAAGGGCGTGGCGATTCTCATAAAAGTCCTGCCGCAGGCGCATGGCTCAAGAGTCTTGCTTACGGCTTGCCCCGTGCGGTAACGAATAAGAGGCATAGCTTCTGCGGTAAGCGTCGTAATCACAAGCTCGCCCATTCTATGTTCCTCTTTAACCTCCGCGTCGCTTCCGAAAGCTACAATCTCCGCTAAAAAAGCGTCTTCAGCCACATGCTGCCCCAAATGCTCCTTGCATTGGTAAAGCATTCCTGCGGTAGATAGTTCTTGCGACGCATAGAGATTAAAAACTTTCGTCTTTGTGCGCTCTTCTATATGCGCTTGCAACGGGTTTTGTATATTGTCAAGGTTTATGCAGATAATTCGTTTAACCGGATAATCGGCAATGTTTTTTCCGGATGCTTGAAGCTGAATAATAAGCTGCATGATAAGCTGCGGGGTGCTTATTAAAGTATCCATCCCGACGTTTTCCAGCAGTTTCATCCAAATTTTATGCCCAACTCCGAGAGGCACCGCCATCGCGCCGATTTCCTCCAAGGCGGATTGAACGCCCATAAGCCTGCTGTCGGTTAAATCTCCTTGAAGCCCCACAACAGCGGCGGAACTTACTCCGGCTGCAATCATCGTCCTTTTGACAAGTTCCGCATCCCAATCTTTATCGCCTTTCGTATAAAGATGTACATAATCCCCCGTCAAAGTCTCGCTGTGATGGTACCGCACAATACCGCTATAAGGCACGGTTAGCCTAGACAACGGATCGCTATGCCTAATATCGCTCTTTGTCACAAAAGGCAATTTGGCAATATCATCAAGGGTGTCGATGTCGCTTGCGCAAACATTGGCCTCTGCAAATTTTTCACGATAAAATTTGCTTTTTTCCTCAGCCCACGCCACTACTTTCTTTAACCGCTCAAGCTGTATCGTCTGAAGCTCCTCGCGGCTCATTCGTTCGACATTGTCTGCGCTCGCAATCAAATCGAACCCACCTCTCTGCTTATTAGTCAGCTTACTTCTTTCTTTTTCTCTTTTCTTTTTTGTAAAAAAGATATAAAATTCGCTTAGTGCTTTAGCACTTAGCGAATTTTATATGCGTAGCTAAAAGAAAAAGAAAGAAGCAAAGAAAAAGAGAAAAGAAAAAACTTTAATAAATTTATTGCGGGTGCAGGGCTGCAAAGTCCTGCCGGGGTCAAGGGGCAGCGCCCTTGTGGGGTTTGGGGCGAAGCCCCAATTATAATGGTTTTTGATAGAAGAAAGGCTGGAAGCTGGTATAACCCATCTTCCTAAAGTTGAGGATAGCTTCCGTTGCGCCGACGAAAAGGATGCCGCCGGGTTTTAATGCTGCAAAGAAATTGGTGTACAGCTGGTCTTTGGCTTCTTCGGTAAAGTATATGACAACGTTGCGGCAGAGTATGAGGTCAAAACCGCTTTCAAATTTATCTTTTAAAAGGTTGTGGCGTTTGAATTCGATAACGGATTTGATGTCGTTTTTAACGGCGTACTTGCCGCCCTCAACCACATCGAAATACTTCTTCTTACGCTCGGGCGAAATGCTCTTTAGCTCGTTGTCCGTATATATGCCTTTTTTCGCTTTGGCAAGAATTTCGACATCAAGGTCGCTGGCAAGGATACGATGCTTAACGCCCGGGGTCATTTCCTTCATTATGATGGAAAGGGAATAAGGTTCTGCGCCTATTGAGCAACCGGCGCTCCAGATGTTAAGTTTGGGGCTGCGTTTTAAAAGGTCTGGGATAACGTCTGTTTCAAGTTTCGAAAATTTTTCGGGAGTACGGAAGAACTCGGAAACGTTAATGGTAAGGTATTCGATAAACGCCGCAAAATCGTCCTTGTTCTTGCAAACCATATCAAAATATGCGACATAAGAATCCATGTTGGCTCTGGTAACAAGATTGCCGATGCGCCGTTTCATCTGCGGCTCCTTATATAGATCAAGGTCAATCTCGGTTTTAGCCTTCAGTTTCTGCTTAAACGATGTCCAATCCTTTTCATCCATCATAATAAAAAACCTCCATAAAATTTTGTTCGTTTGTATACTATTCTCCACCTAGAGGCGGAAATCCTTCTTATTAAAAATTTATGGCAACTGTTTATTTCTTTCTTCTTTTCTCTCTTTCTTTTGAAAAAGAAAGAGAGAAAAGAAGAAAGAAACAAAGAAGAAAAGAGAGAAAGAAAACTTTAATAAAAGCGAATATAGAAGTTATTCAAAACTAAAAAGTTACGTTTGCTAAAGTTTTTTCTTTTTCTCTTTCTTTGCTACTTTCTTTCTCTTTTTCTTTTTTTCAAAAAAGAAAAAGAGAAAGAAAGTAGTTTTCACGAATGACTAAAACTTCCGATTATCATATCGGGGAAGTTTTCCTTTAATATCTCTAAAAATCTTCTCGTCCCTAACATTTTTCCCTTAGGTCTAGGCAACTTATCCAATAAAAAATCTGGATCCATGTTTAAATTCCTAATTTGTATCATGGGTACGGGAAGTTCTTTAAAGAAGTCAATCCACGCAGTAACTTCTTCTTCTCTATCGTTAAGTCCCGGGAAAGTCAATAGGTTCAAAGAAACGTACACGCCCTTTTCCATGGCGTACTTAATGGACGTTTTCACATCGTTAAGCGAATAATTCGCTCTGTAATACGCTCCGTAAATTTCTTCCGTTGGGCTGATTATGGATAGGCGCATATTATTTAGCCCTGCGTCAACAATCTGCTTTACGCCTTTAGTAAACCCTCCGTTGGTGTTCATGTTTATCTTGCCACGCTTAGTGCGTTCCCGCACCCGTTCTATGGCGGTCGCAACAATATCCGCCGCAAGGGACGGGTCGCCTTCGCAACCTTGCCCGAAACTTACCATGGCGTTCGGCGCAAAATCTAAGTGATATAGCATGACTTCCACTATTTCTTTTACTGCGGGAGACTTTTTTATGCGACTTTGCGGGGCGGGACACATTTGTGAGGTTTGAAGCGAGATACACCCCAAACAGTTTGCGTTGCAAACCGGCGACACGGGAACTCCCGCTTCAAACCTGCGGTAAAATAAATTTTCTGCCGTCAGGCAGTGCCACTTTAAAGCGCATTTTTGCAGGTTTTCCACTATGCTGTTCTGCGGCAAATCAGCTTTTACACGTTTTATCAATTTTTTCAATTCGGGGGTATTGTAATTTAAAGGATTCCAACTTTCGCTCTCATCCGTTTTCATCGCCGCAACGAAAATCTCATCGTTGACCAAAACCGCCGCCGTATAACCGTAAATAGGCAGCGGCGAATCTTCGTCTTTTTCGTATGCCGGCAAGTACAGCCTTGTAAATCCTTGAGGCAAAAGGGCGGCTACGGCATAACCCAGAATAGGGACAACCTCGCCGTCCTCCATCATACCGACAGCTTTCCTTCCCGGCAAAAACATTAAGTCCGCGCCATCGGGCAACGGAATTAAATCTTCCTCTTTCAACAGAACGTTTTTATCTCCAATTCTCCCCATCGGCAAAATATTCGGCGCGTCAAAAATCTCGCCGTCTTCGGTTGCGTAAAGGGCGCGAATGTCACTCATTTTTCTTTTTCTCCTTGCGCGGGTTGTATCTGTTCATCGCCATATCCGCATCATATTTTATAACGCATTCCGCCGCTTGAACCAATATCTTTATCGCTTCGTTAATCTTTTCCTTATCCTCGACGTGAAACGGCGACAACACATGATGTATCACATCGGTATTATCCGTTGGATGACCGATTCCAATCTTAAACCGCACAAAATTTTCGTCTCCCACATGGGACAAAATCGACTTTATGCCGTTATGCCCGCCCGAACTCCCCTTTTTCCTTATTCTATGCGTTCCAATGGGCATATCCATATCGTCGTGAACGACGATTAAATCCTTAGCCTCAAGCTTATACCAATTTAAAAACGCCCCTACGGCTCGTCCGCTCTCGTTCATAAATGTCAAAGGCTTTATCAAAATTATTTTTTCATCATTAAAGTAAGTTTCAACCGCAAGCGCCTCATGTTTTTCCCGCCAATCCGAAACATTCCACCTTGCCGCCAATTCGTCCAAAAACATATATCCAACATTATGCTTGGTATTGGCGTATTTATCACCCGGATTACCGAGTCCCGCTATAATTTTCATGTTTAATTAATCGGATCTCCTATTAGCAACAAATACAATACGACTATAATTCCCAAAGCTATACGATACCAGCCGAAGGCTTTAAAATCGTTGTTTTTGATATATCTCAGCAAAAATTTTATCGACAGCACCGAAACGATAAATGCCGTCACCATTCCTATCAGCAAAATCACAATTTCTTCAAAGGTATAGTTAAACCCGAACTTTACGATTTTCAATGCGCTCGCCCCGAACATCACGGGGATAGCCAAGAAAAAAGTAAATTCCGCCGCAACCAACCTCGATGCGCCAAAGAGTATGCCGCCAAGTATCGTGGCTCCGGATCTTGACGTTCCCGGCACCAACGCAAGCACCTGAAACATTCCTATAATAAAGGCTGTTTTATAATCCAAAAAGTCCAAATTGTTTATCCTAGGATTTTTACCCTTATTATAATTTTCCACCCAGATAAAAAACACCCCGTACAGTATGAGCATAGCCGCAACCACGCCGGTCGTCATAAAATGCTCTTCCATGTAATCGTTAAATATAAGCCCGATTACAGCCGCAGGAACGCAAGCCACCATAACTTTTTTCCAAAGTTCTATCGTTAATCTTTTTTCTTCCTTGGATTTAAAACCGGAAAACGGATTAAGTTTCTCAAAACTTATCGCCACGACAGCCAGTATTGCGCCTAACTGTATCACCACCAAGAACATATCCATAAAGGATTTTTTTACGTCTAACTTTATAAACTCGTCAACCAATATCATGTGCCCGGTACTGCTGACTGGAAGCCACTCGGTAAGTCCTTCAACTACCCCTAAAATTATAGTCTTTACTATCTCCGCCATACTAAGTTCCAACTGTATCACTCCTAATATAAAACGAATTTATGGCATCTCTAAACGCTTATTTTTTACAGAAAGACAAACACCGTCAAAACAAATCGGAGTGTGTGCCCGTTCTGGAAGCCGTGAGGATAAGAGTCCCCTTATCTATAGCGTATATCAGCAACCAATCAGATTCTACATGACACTCGCGAAAACCTATGTAATCGCCTGTCAAAGCATGGTCACGATGTTTTTCGTGAAGAGTCGCTTCCATAAGGAGAGTTTGCAAGACATTATCCAATTTAGATAAATCATAGCCGCGCTTACGAATGCGTTTTAAATCTTTTCTAAACTGCGTGGTAGTCGCTAAATCAAGCATTGACAGTCTCCATATCCATGTCGGCCAATAAGTCGTTTAAAGAACCATAATGTTTTGCCTCTGCTTTTCCCGCCATAATATCTCTCGCCTCTTGCATAGCCGCCTCGGTTTCACGGTTGTATCGCGGCTGCTTTAGTTGGAAAGGAAAGCCGCCCTCCATAATAGACGCATGAATAAAAATATTAATAGCATCGGTAATTGAAATTCCAAGATTGGAGAAAACAGCATCAGCTTGCGCTTTAACGCTTGGCTCAATACGAAGATGGATATTGGCTGTCTTAGGCATAGCAATCCCCTTTCAAAAGTGAAACAAACAAAAAGATTAGGGCAACCTAAAAAAGAAACAAAACTTTAATAAACTCGAACCTACGGTTTAGACACAATATTTCCCATTTGCACTAAACCAATTATTAAAGTTTTTTTCTCTTTTTCTTTTGTTACTTTTCTTTTTCTCTTTTTTTACAAAAAAAGAGAAAAAGAAAAGTAAGAATTCTACTCCTCACTATCCCTTCCCAAGATGCGTTCGGCTTCTTCGATAGCGCCGTCCGATACGTCGGTAGCGTCGGGGAGTTTGGGCAGGTCGCTTAAGTCGTTTAAACCGAAGGTTCTTAGGAATATATCCGTCGTGCCGTATAGGATGGGATGCCCCACCACTTCTTTCCTGCCCTTTTCTTCTATTAGGGAAAGTTCCAAGAGTTTGGCGAGAGCCCGTTCAATTCTAACGCCTCTGATGTTTTCGATTTCAAGTTTGGTTATGGGCTGTTTAAAGGCTATTATGGAGAGAGTTTCCATTGTAGGGGCTGACAGCCGCTTTTCTCGCACTTGCGAGAGTTTTTTCACCGCACGAAAATATTCGGGTTTGGTTAAGAGCTGATAACCGCCCCCGATATTTTGCAAAACAATGCCGCCGTTCCTTGAAGCCAACCCTTCGCCGTATTCCCGCAACAAATCTAAAGTCTCCGCCTCGTCCTTTTCTATGATGTTTGCAATTTCACCGACCGACAGCGGATCTCCCGAGGCAAAGAGTACGGCTTCAAGTATCGCCAAGATTTCCTTCAAAAGCCGTACCTTCTTTCGAGAAAATATAAATTTCCGAGAAATTCTGTTTCTGCCTTACGATAACTTCATTATTCCTGATAAGCTCCAACACCGCCAGAAATATTATGATAAGTTCCGACCTTGAGGCAAGATTAAACACGTCCGAAAAGAGAATTTCCCCGCCCGCAGATTGTAAGAGCCGCAAAACGTCCTTCATCTTATCCTCAATCCGAAACTCTTCTCTCGTTACTAAAACTTCGGGTATTGAAATTTCCTCTTTGACCTTTAATATCGTGCTAAAGGCTTCCACCAAAAGTTCAACGGAAAGATTATTCGGCGGAAGTTTCTCCTCCGGAAGTTTGGCGGGGGGTCTTGCGCAGTATTTTTCCTGCGCAACTATCATATCGCTTAATTCCGCCGTAACTTCCTTATACCGCCTGTATTCTATGATACGGCGCACAAGTTCCGCTCTCGGGTCTTCCTCTTCCTCATCATCCTCTTTGGTTTTGGGCATCATCATCTTCGCCTTTATCTGCAAAAGAGTCGCCGCCATCACCAAAAATTCGCTGGTCACTTCTATATTGTACGAAGTCATCTTGTCAAGATAAGCCAAATACTGCCCCGTAAGCTCCGCTATCGGTATATCGTAAATATCGAGCTTGCGTTTGTCGATAAGGTGCAGCAAAAGCTCCATAGGACCTTCGAATACTTCTAATTTTACCTTGTAGCTGTCTTCCATAATCTAAAAAAAGGGCGTCAATATTATTGTAAATATGGACCACACCAACTGACGGCAGGGAATGAGTATCATGCTTAAAATCGGGGTCATCAAAAAGATTATCAAAATTATAAAGCTGTATCTCTCAAGCCCCTCCAGTTTATAAGCAAGTTCCCTAGGAAGTATCTGCATTAAAACATGGGAACCGTCAAGCGGCGGAATAGGCAGCATATTAAAGATGGCAAAACCGATATTGTATTCGATAATCAGCCTAAACACTAAATACGTTCCGTCCGTCATCTGTCCGACAAATTTGGCGTACGCCAACATAAACACCAACGTCAAAAACGCAAGGCAAAGATTGGACGCGGGTCCCGCCAATGACACCAATACATCGTCCCGTCTGGGATTTTTAAAATTAAAGGGATTTATCGACACAGGTTTTGCCCAACCAAAATGCACCAAAAACAAGCACAAAAGCCCTATCGGATCAATATGCGCTATAGGATTAAGCGTCAGTCTTCCCATAAGCCTTGGCGTAAAATCCCCAAGCATCACCGCAACCCTTGCATGAGCGTACTCATGCACCGTCATAGCCAAAATAAGCCCCGGCAACCCCGCTACTATCTGCATTATATTAAAATCAAACATAAATTTTCTATCACCTCATTTTCTTGAGGGCTTTGCCCTTTAAAACCTTACTTTCTTTTTTCTCTTTCTTTTTTGTAAAAAAGAAAGAGAAAAAAGAAAGTAACAAAGAAAAAAGAGAAAGAAAAAACTTTAATCTCGTTCTTTTTTTGTTCTTACTTTTAAATATTTTTTTCTCTATACGCTACTTTTTTCTTTCATGCATTAGAATGGAAATAATTGTTTTAACGTCAAATATTTCTCCCGTTTCTATTTTCTTTAACGCCTCCGCAAAAGGCATTTTCACCACATTGATAAACTCGTCGTCATCGGGATTAAATTTTCCCGCGCTTAAATCCTCCGCAACATATAAATGGATAACCTCGTCGGAAAATCCCACTGTCGTTGCGATTGTGGTGAGCTTCTTAATCTTATCCGCCACGAACCCCGTTTCTTCTTCAAGCTCCCGTATTGCGCAGTTAATAGGGTCTTCGTTTTTATCGAGTTTCCCCGCCGGCACTTCAAGCGTCACCTTACCAACAGGGTAACGGTACTGTTTCACCAGTACAATGTCTCCCCCGGGCAAAATCGGAAGCACCGCCGACGCTCCCGGATGGCGCACCCATTCACGAATCGTCTCATGTCCGTTGGGCAGTTTTACGGTGTCTCGCTGCACATGCAACAATACCCCGTCATATACGCTCTCTTCCCCTATTTTCTCCTCTATTAAGTCTTTATCGTCCATCACTGTCTCCTATGTTTCTTTCTTGGGCTCCGCCCAAACCCGCAAGGGGCGCTGCCCCTTGACCCCGCCAAAGGGCATTCGCCCTCTGGACTCCCAGTTATTTATTTTTTACTTTTTTCTAAATTCTTCTTAATCATCTTAGCGTGCATAATCATCTCACGCGCATTGTCTAAAGCCGCCATTGTTGCGTCTGCGCCTGAAGCCATGCTCGCTATGCAGTTTATGCTCTCGTTTTCCGTCAAGCGTTTTACCTTTGTTTCGGTTTTATCGTCTTTGGTGAATTTTGAAATATATAAATGCGTGTCCGCCATCGCGGCAATCTGCGGCAAATGGGTTATGCAGAGCACCTGCTTAAACCTTGCGATTTGCGCTATTCGCTCCGCTACCATCTGCGCCGTTTTGCCGCCTATCCCCGTGTCTATTTCGTCAAACACCATGCTGCCGCTCGATTTATCGTTTCTCGCCGATACGGACTTAATCGCTAAAGCTATCCTAGAAAGTTCGCCGCCCGACGCCACTTTTGCGATAGGTTTTTCCTCTTCCCCCGGGTTCGCCGAAAATGTCATGGCCAAAGCGTCTTTGCCGTTTGAGGCGAATTTATCGAGCGGCGAAAGTTTTAAATTGAATCTTGCGTTGGGCATTCCTAAGGAATACAAGGCTTCTCTCACACTTTCAGAGATTTTCTTTGCGCCTTCTTGCCTCTTTGCCGTCAAATCCGCCGCCGCCTTGTCTAACTCCTTCTCCAATCTCTTTATCTCCACTTTTAATTCGCGCATATCTTCATCGTAATTTTCGATACTGTCCAGCTCGTCCTTTATCTTCTCATAATACTTTAAAATATCCTCGACCGTCGCCCCGTACTTTTTCCGCAACTTATAAATCACGTCCATACGAGATTGCAACTCGTCCAGTTTTTGCGGCGAAAAATCCATAGATTCGCCGTAATCCCTTATTTCATAAGCCGCTTCCTCCAGATTTATCTCGGCTTCTTCAACTATTTTCGCAGCATTTTTCAAGGATTCGTCGTACCGCTCCATATCCGAAAGATGCTTCTTTACCTCCGCAAGCGCCGACAACACGCTTATGGCGTTGCCGCGATTACCGTTTAAAAGCGCATAAGAATCCTCCAAGTAAGACGCTATTTTCTCGGCGTGGGAAAGGGTTCGAATCTTACCTTCCAAAATCTCGTCCTCGTTTTCCTTTAACGCCGCTTCTTCGATTTCCGTCTTCTGCCATTTTAGCATATCGAGTCGCTGCGCGTAATTCATCGCTTCGGCTTCTTTTTCCTCAAACAGTTCCTTCGCCCTTTTCCAGTCGCCGTAACTTTCCTTATACGCCTCAAGCGCCGCCGCAATTTCCTTATCCGACTCGTCCAAAAGAGCGTATTGGTTAGCCTCTTTTAACAGCGCAAGATTTTCATGTTGCCCGTGTATATCCACCAGAAGATTGCCGAGCTTCTTTAGCGTAGTCAAAGAGGCATGACTCCCGTTTATCAAAACGGAGCTTTTTCCGCTCTTAGTTAGCTGCCGTTTTATTACAATCGTATCATCGTCCAAGTTCATGGCTTCGTCTTCCAAAAATTCTTTAACCGCCTCGTTGTCATCAACGGTAAAAACAGCCTCTACCCTCAGCCATTCGCAACCCGTCCTGATAGCGTCCCCCGTTACTCTTGCGCCTAAAATCGCCCCCAATGAATCTATCAAAATAGACTTGCCCGCGCCGGTTTCGCCCGTTAATATGTTTAAACCTTCGCCAAACTCTATCTCAACATGCTCAAGCAAGGCGAAGTTCCAAACAGTTAAACTCTTTAGCATAAATTTCAAGCCTTTCTGCCCTGTCCCCAGAATTTTTCCCCCAGCGTCTTATAATAATCCTTATCCTTAAATTTTACAATCTTAGCCGTTGTAGGGGATTTTTTTATAATAACCTCGCTTGAAGAAGAAACGTTAAAACTTTCCTGACCGTCAAAAGTCACCGCAACATCCTTTTGCGCCGGCATTATTTTTATATAAATGCTGTCGTTTTCATTCACAACAATAGGTCTGAGCAAGAACGTATGAGCGCATATAGGCGTCACCAACAACGCCCTCACCGTCGGGTTTATAATGGGTCCCCCCGCAGAAAGCGAATACGCCGTAGATCCCGTCGGGGATGCGATAATAATGCCGTCGGATTTATAATCAATGAGTTTCGTATCGTTAATGCTAAGTCCCAGATGAATCATTCGCGCCGCGCCGCTTTTAGTTATCACAACGTCGTTCACCGCATAAGACAGAAATTTTTCATCGCCCTTGGCGTTTTTCACATACCCCGCCAAAAGCAAATGTTCCTCTATCGAATACTTTTTTTCCAGTATCATTTCTATCTTTGAATTTAACTCGTCAGGCTCTATCTCCGTCAAAAATCCAAGCGTTCCGATATTTATTCCGCACACGGGTATTCCCTTTGCGCCAAGCTCTCTGCAAACCCCCAAAAGAGTGCCGTCTCCACCGATACTTAACGCTAAATCAATGGGCAGAGCCTTTACGTTTTCATGCCCCAAGGCTTCTACCCCAAATTTCTTCGCCGCTTCCATTGGAAGCGCTATCTCCACATTCTTCTTCTTCGACAGCTTCAAAAGCCTCTTTAGCATCTCCCCCGAATCTTTCTTCTCCATATTGGGAAACACCGCTATCCGCTGCATCCGCTTACCTCCATTTTAATTATTGGGGCTCCGCCCCAAACCCCGGCAGGGCGCTGCCCTGCACCCGCCAAAGGGCGCAGCCCTCTGGACTCCCGGTTATTAATTTTGATTTAACTTCTCATGTGCTGTTTCGACCGTTGCTTTTATGTATTCGATGGTTATTTTATTTTCAAAGTTTTCTTGTTTCGCAAGATAAATCAAGTATTCGATATTACCTTCAGGCCCTTTTATGGGCGAATAAGCCAAATCCAAAACCGAAAGTTTTTCCTGTTCGCAAAAATCCACAATATTTTTTATCACGTCAACATGAACTTCTTTATCCCGTACTACCCCTTTTTTTCCTACCCGTTCCCTGCCAGCCTCAAACTGCGGTTTTATGAGCGCCGTTATTTTTCCGCTTTCTTTCAATAAATTCTTAACAGTAGGCAACACTTTTTCAAGGGATATAAACGCCACATCAATCGAGGCAAAATCAAGTTTCTCCGGCACTTCTTTTTCCGTCACGTTTCGTATATTAGTTCGCTCCAAATTTATAACTCTATCGTCAGTCCTTAGTTTCCAAGCAAGCTGTCCATACCCTACGTCAACTGCGTAAACTTTTTTTGCGCCGCTCTTTAGCATACAATCCGTAAATCCACCGGTGGACGCTCCAATATCCGCCGCCACTGCGTCCTTTAACTCTATTTTGAAACAGTCTATTCCTTTTTGTAATTTTAGTCCGCCGCGACTCACGAAAGGAAAATCTTCTTTGAGCAGCCGTATCTTAGCATCTTCCTTCACCTGCGCTCCGCATTTATCAATCTTTTTTTCGTCAACTAAAACATTTCCTTCCATAATCATAGTTTTAGCCCGTTCCCGACTCTCTACCAAACCTTTTTCGAAAAGCAATACGTCTAATCTCTTCTTCGCCATTTTTTCCCCGCTTTTTATAATTGGGGCTTCGCCCCAAACCCCACAATGGGCGCTGCCCCTTGACCCCGCCAAAGGGCATTGCCCTCTGGACTCCCGGTTTCGCTAACTTACCGTTTAACGCTAAACCAGTTGTTAAAGTTTTTTCTTTCTCTTTTTCTTTGCTTCTTTCTTTTTCTCTTTCTTTTTTACAAAAAAGAAAGAGAAAAAGAAAGAAGGAACTACCGCCTTTTCTGCCATTTACAACTTGCAAATTCCAAAAAGTCGATAAAGCCGAAGATTATCAGCCCTATGTAGCTTAGGGCTACAATACCCGCGTACATTTCCAAGTAGTTTACCCTAAGCCATGCGTCCATTATAAAATAACCCATACCGTATGTTGTGCCGAAAGTTTCGGTGAAGAAAAGGACGGATATAGCCGTTGCCATAGCTACTCTTATTGCCGTTAGAAATTTGGGGAGGGTGGCCGGCCATAGGACATAAAAGAAGAAATGTTTGAAGGATGCGCCTAATGAGATTAGAGGGAAAAAGGTTTCCTTCGGAATTTCACGGATGCCGTCGCGCACGGCTATTACCACTTGAAAGACTATTATCAGGAAAATCATCAAAATCTTTGCAAATTCGCCTACGCCTAAGATAAGCATTATTATCGGCAATAGGGAGATTTTCGGAATTGGGTAGGTTAGATATACAAACGGAGATAAAAACCTGTCGCATTTTTTAAAATATCCCATCATTATTCCCAAGGGATAACCGATAATGATTGCAAGAAGCAACCCCGCAAGAATACGGAAAAAGCTGTACCCCGCATGAATTGCAATGTCGGAAAAGAAAACGTCGATAAGGGTCTCAAGCACCAAAATCGGCGAAGGTATCATGGGGATATGGGTAAGGAGCGCGACAATTTGCCAGATTACAAAAATTCCTGCGGCGGCAAAAAAATATGACGCTATCGCCTTTCGTTTCATTTATCGCTCCCCGCTTTTTGTATCAGTTCCCGAATTTTTGAACGCATCTTAAAAAATTCTTCTTGCAATTTGCCTTCTCGACTGCCGAAAAAAGGATTGTCTATTTCCCGCAAAATCTTGCCTTCGTTTGAAAGAACGACTATCCTTTGTCCTAAGTACAAGGCTTCTTCAACGTCGTGTGTCACAAATAATGTTGTGATTTTCTGCTTCTTCCAAAGGGATAGGAAAACGTCTTGAGTTTCTTCCCTTGTTATTGCGTCCAGAGCCGAAAAAGGCTCGTCCATAAGAAGTGCGTCCGCATTAAGCAGGAAAGCTCTCGCAAGGCTCACTCTTTGCTGTTGTCCACCGCTTATTTCTTTGGGAAACCTATGGCGAAACTCTAAAATCCCCAAATTCTCCATAAGCTCGTTCATTTTTGAAAGAACATCGCCGTTCAAACTGTCCTTTATCCTAACGCCGATTAAAATGTTCTCCTCAACGCTCTTCCACGGCAAAAGCCCGTAATTCTGCGGCACAAAACCGATTTTTTGCTTTTTCGGTGATATTTTTTCACCATTCAAAAAAATATTACCCTTAGCGGGCTTTTCTATCCCCGCTATTCCTCTTAACAATGTGGATTTCCCCGAACCGGACGGGCCTATCATGGCAAGCACCGTCCCTTTTGGAATGGCAAGGGAAATGTTCTCCACAGGCGTTACTTGTCCCCCGTCGTAGGAGAGAGTAACCCTATCCACAAAAATTCCGTCACTTGTCATTGTTTACCAAATTGCTCGTAATATCCTCATAAGAATAGTCTTCTTTTATCAAGGACTTGTCTTTAAGCCATTTTACCGTCGAAGTCACGTCCTCTTTGGCGGGAAGGGTGGCCTTACGATATTTTGGGAGTTTCAATGCGTCTTTTACTGCGGGAGGAAATCCGCATTTTTCAATAGCTACGTTGATGTATTCCTCTCTGGGCGCGGTATTTAAATATTCAATGGCTCTGTTATAAGCTCTGTAAAACGCTTCAATGCTTTTTTGCTTATCTTTTATAACTTCGTCTTTAAAAATAATAACGCCGGGATTTATACCGATTTCCTCGGAGCTGACCAATAATTTGCAACCTGCGTTTACCGCGACGCTCGCCATGGGTTCGGGCAATGTCGCCGCCGTCAATTTTCCGTTTTGGAGCATTTCAAGCCTTGTTGGAATTTGAGGAATAATAACCTTGTTTATACTGTTTTCCTTCAAATTATTCTTCGCCAAAATCGCATCCGTTATGTATTCGATGATGGTGTTTCTCGAAACCGCAACATCTTTTCCAACGATGCCGTTTATATTCTCCGCCGCTATGCCTTTGCCCGCTATAAGCTGATAACTGCCGTCGGATGACGACGTGACCTTAACGGAAAAACCGCCCGAACGCAGGAAAGCCACAGCCAACAAATCCGACACCGCGCCGTCCAAATTGCCGCTTTGGAGCGCCGCATCCCTATCCATGGCGCTCTTGAACTGCTCTATTTGAACCTTTACCCCTTCGGTTTCAAAATATCCGTTTTCCTCCGCCATTACAATGGGCAGAGAATCCACGTCGGGCATAATGCCGATGACGATTTTCGGAAGCTGTTCCTTTTTAGCCTCTTCTTTGCCGCAACCTGCGTCAACCATCAAAACTAACGTTAAAAGCAACGCCAATATTTTTTTCAATCTGCTCTCTCCTTAAAATATCCATGCTCTTTCTTCATTGTTTCAAAAAGCCTTTTTAGCGTCCAATGCACGTTAAAAGCCGTGACCGTCGCTTTATATACGGGAACTTCGCAATCGTTTTTGCGGAGCGCATCAAGAACTGCGTCAAGCCGTTTCCCCTTGATGTTTTGAAGTACCATGATTTTTTCTTCGGGTCTTTCGGTTTCGCTCTCCATAGCCTTGGCAAAGCCTTTCAACCCTAAAAGGAACCCCACTTTTTCCCCGTACTCATCGGCTTTTAAGATTTTCGTTTTGACCCGAACGGTTTTCAGCGTGGCGACGATTTTTTCCGCCGCCTCGCCGTCAAATCCGTATAACAACACCAATTCTTCCCTATTCACGCCGATTCTCCGATTATTGTTTGCTTATACGTTTTTCCAAGAACATAGCTTCCTGTTCCAACGTTTTAGCTTGCTTTATCTTATCTTCCGCAACTTTTAGGGTTATAGCTTTTTTATCGTCCAGCCAATTTGCATAACCTTCGGCGTATTCGATATGTAGCCCGCAAATTTTAAGCCTCAACTTATGCAAACTTTCAACTTCTTTTGGAACGGTTAGGGCTTCAAGTTCCTCTTTTCTAACCTGCCAATCCTTAGCCACCCTATCGGTCATAAGGGCTTTTAATTCGCCTCTGGTGCCCTGCTTGCCAAGGTTTTTCGCCCCTATGATACGCTGGAAATCAAAATCCGCATCTCGCATTGTCGCTTCATGCGCGCGCCAAATCTCGGCGGATTCTTCCATATATGCGCGAATTTTTTCGTTTCTGGCGTTCTCCACAGCCATCACAAATTCGCTGAAATTGCGTATTTCCGTTACCTTCCACGAACCACTTTCCGTCTTTTCCAATATAACTTCAAAAGCAAATTCTCTTTCAAGGTCGTTTTGATACGCCTTCAAAATCGCCGCAACCGCGCCGTTTTCACTTTCTTTTATATCGCCTAATCCCCTGAACGTCAGATGTTTTACCCCCGACTGAACGATTATTTCACCCATGTCAAAGGTGGTTTCCTCTTCCGTTTGACCGATAACGCTGTCCCAAGATCCGCTCGTCAAATAATCGTCGACGGCTTTTCTGAACCCTATCAACATGGGCGCTTTTAACATTTTCACCGTTTCAATCGCCGCAGTTTTAGTTTCTTCGCCGTCGCCGGATTCCATAAGCGTCGCCAAAATCGACTCGTACCCTTTATTTAAAATCGAAGTCACGTCCGCATACTCGTAAAAAAGTCCTTTATCATGCTGTTCCACCGCATATTGAAGCCGCTCTAACGCGTACTCCGGCGTGTTCCTATGCACATTGAAATACCAATACAAACAACCAGCAAGCGCCAAAACCACAATACCTATAAAGCATATAAGATATTTCTTGTACTTGCTCATATAAGGTCATCTCCTCCGATAATACTTTATCCTACCTAATTTGTGAGACCCCTCCGCCCTTCGGGCACCTCCCCTTTCAGGGGAGGCACTCCATCTTTCCGTTTTTGAGCCTCCCCTGAAAGGGGAGGGGGACCGCGTAGCGGTGGAGGGGTCGACCTTGAATAGCACTATTTTACCATTAGTTTTATTTTTTTACCTTTTGTCCATAAAACTTTATCCTACCTATTTTCTATAAAAAAAAATTATTTCCTTCTCTTATTATGTTATTTTTGTTAGACTGATTTTAATTCTAAGTCTGGCTTAAGGAGTATTTTATATGAATATCATTGGTATAATTGCGGAATACAATCCCTTTCACAACGGACATCTCTATATGATGGAAAAAATTCGCGCTCAATTTCCCGATTCGGTTTTAATTATAATTATGAGCGGGAGTTTTTGCCAGCGTGGCGAAATTGCCGTTTTGGACAAGTGGACAAGAGCCGCACTTGCAATAAACGGCGGCGCTGATATTGTCTTTGAATTGCCGTTCGCATTCGCTTCAAGAAGCGGCGAATTTTTCGCAAAGGGCGCGGTATCTATTTTAGACAGGTTAAACATTGTCGATATGTTGGCTTTCGGCTCTGAATACTCCGATTTAAACTATCTTTTGAAGATAGCAAACAGTATAGATGATACGAGTATTCAAGAAAAAATTCACAATGAAACAGCAAAGGGCGCATCGTACGCCGCAGCCCTTACGGAAGCTTTGGAAGAAAATTTTGACGAAAGCGCCAATATTCTTCGCTCCCCTAACGCCATTCTTGCAATATCTTATTTGAGAGCCATAAAAAAAATCAATTCCAAGATTGAGCCTCTTATAATAGAAAGAAAATCCGTCGGACATAACGATTTAATCTCGATAGGTTCCTTTGCAAGCGCAACCGCCGTACGGGAAGAACTTGCAAAAACAAATCCGGATTATTCCTTACTTCAAAAAATTCTTCCGCCAAAAACTTTTGAAGCCGTGAAAAATCCCAACCTGCTCTATTCGCACGAAAAACTTTTCGCCCCGCTGGCGGTTAAACTTTATACAACGCCGATTGAAAAGTTACAAGGAATTTACGGCGTAAACGAGGGATTGGAAAACAGAATTTTAAACGCCGTCAAAACCTCCGCTTCGATAGCGGAAGTTATCGAAAAAACAAGTTCCAAACGCTATTCAAAAAGCCGAATCAATCGCACTGCCACTCATATTTTGACGGACTTTACCAAAGAGGCGGCAAAGAAAATAGACGAGGCGGACGAATTATACGCAAGGCTTATGGCGTTTAACGAAAAGGGCGCAAGAATTTTAGGAAGCATAAAGGAAAAATCATTTATACCCATCGTTGAAAAAACCAGCAGATTTATAACAGAAGGGGATTTAAGAAAAAATCCCGCAAACCTTTCGCCCCTGCAACTGTCCCTATTCTACGACATAAGGGGAACATTTTTGCAGTGCGTCGCAAAAAACAGCTTCGAAAACCCCGCAAAAGATTTTTTTATTTCTCCTATCTATATCAAGTCGCGATACCCCTCCACCGCCTTCGGCGGTCCCCCTCCCCTTTCAGGGGAGGCGCAAAAGTGACAATTAAAGAGCCTCCCCTGAAAGGGGAGGTGCCCGAAGGGCGGAGGGGGTTTAATTATTACAGGGTCAAGTGGCGTAAGTACCTTGCGGGAGTCCATAAGGCAGCGCCCTTTGGCGGGTTTGGGCGGAGCCCAACAAAATTAACAAACGTAAATTTCAAGCGCGCGTGGGATGGTTTCGATTTTTAAGGGTAGGTAGGGGCCAAGTTCGCCGTCAAGGTCGCCGCGAGCTTTTTCTGTGGACGATATGAAGAATTTGTCGCTTTGGATGTGGATTACGCCCTTTTTGCCGACTATTGGTTTACCGCTGATAAGACACTTTAAAAGTTTCATAAAGTTTCTTACGCTTAGTTTTTTTACCGCTATGAAATCAAGTTTACCGTCGTCGATTTTAGCTTCAACGGCGACGTTTTTCATGCTGCCGACGGTAGCGCTGTTCGCCACCACAAAAAGCAGAGCTTCTTCTTCGTAAATTTTGCCGTTGGCTTCGATTTTAAGCGGCATAGCGTGAAATTTTGGGATTTCCCCGAGTCCCTTTAGATAATACGCCATTTTTCCAAGGGAATTTTTGAGTTTCGGCGCAACTTCGTGCGCAACCCCCGTAAAAGCTCCTGCGCTCGCCACATTTACGAAATAATCTTCGCCAATTCGCCCCAGATCCACAAAACGGGTTTTTCCCTCGGCTATAGAGTCGAAATAATCGTCTAAGTCTTCGTTGATACCGAGATAAGAGGCAAAATCGTTGCTGGTGCCGCTGCCTATAATGCCTAGGGGGATTTTATAATCCTGTTTCATCATAAAATTCACGGCTTCGTGAAGCGTGCCGTCGCCACCCGCCGCAATCAACCCATCGGGTTTTGCGGTTTCCATGAAGGAAATTAGAGAAGCGTTGCCGCTTTTTTGCGTGCGATAGGGCATTATAAGCATATTACGCTTTTGAAAAGATTCTATTATATAGTCGAGCTTTTTCTTAAATGTCGCCCCACCCGATACGGGATTATAGACGAGGGCGATTTTTTTCATTTCGTCACCTCATTCTTGAAAATTCCCAGCTTGTCAAAAACTATGATAAAATACTTTCCAATCATGGGAATACGCTCCAAATCAGCTCTTTTAACGCCGCCAACCGCAACAAGGGTCGCAACATACACCACAACGCCTGCGAATACTGCGCCGAATATTGAAAATGCGTCTATACCGAAGGTTTCCAACGTAATGGTATAAAAAAGTTTTACTGCAACGCCCATGATAACCGCCGCAAAGACGGTTTTTAAGAGGTGGGAAATTTCCATTTTATAGCCGATATAACGGTTTATAAAATAGAGATTGATAAACGCCGCAACGCCCATGTCAGCCGCAGTAGCCCAAGCCGCGCCCATGATTCCGAGCCACGGAATAGCGGTGAGCGACCAATTTAAAATAACCTTTGCGACCGCCGCAAGCACCATGTTTATCATGGGAATTTTCGTATGCCCCAAGCCTTGAAGCACGGCGGTTGTCACCTGATGAAGTCCCAAAAGCACGATGCTGACCGCTGAAATCATAACTGCGGGACCTGCGCCGGGAGCGTTATAAATAAGGCTGGAAATAGGAGTGGCAAGCAAAAACACCACAATAAAGGCGGGGAAACAGACTAAATTGGAAATCCTGACGGAAGACGAAACTTGATTTTTTACTCTTTCATGTTGGTTTAAAGTGCGGGCTTCGGAAATCGCAGGCACAATGCTCATCGCCATTGAAGCGGTAAGTATCGTCGCCAAATTTACAAGCGGCACCGCCATTCCCGTTAAGTACCCGAAAAGTTCCGTCGCCTGATGTACCGAATACCCCGCGACTTCAAGACGTTGCGGCACTATCATCAAATCCAAATTCGACACGACGGGAAGCATGATGCTTGCAGCAGATACGGGGAGGGAAAGCGTAAAGATACGCTTCATTATATCGAAGGCGGATTCCTTATCCGCGCCCGGGGCGGGTTTTAACTTTGGCCCGTAAGTCCTTTCAATATCTTTTTCAAGCTGAATATGGTAATAAACCAAAACTATTAAGCCAGTAACGGCGCCCGCCAACGCGCCCAAACTTGCGCCCGCGGAAGCGTATGGAAGTCCCCAAGGCATAAAGAGTTCCGCAAGCACAATCATTGTCACCACGCGGAAAATCTGTTCGATTATCTGGCTTACCGCAGTCGGCGTCATGCGCTGCCAACCTTGGAGATAACCTCTTGAACTTGCCAAAAACGTAACGAAAAACACCGTAGGCGCAAGCGCCACCATGGACATATACGCTCTGGGGTCTCTGATAAACTGCCATTCGATAAGCCACGACGCGCCGAAATATGTGAGAAGCGAAAACAAAACTCCCGTAAAGAACATCAGCGTCATTGATATGCGAAACACCCGTTTTGCGCCGTAAATATCCTTTAAGGCGACGCGCTCCGCCGTTATTATGGATATAGCGACGGGGACTCCCGCTTGAGAGACGGTCATTGCGAAAAAATATATGGGAAACGCCATCTGATAAAGCCCGATGCCTTCGCCGCCCAAAATTCTCGACACGAAAATCCAGTTAAGAGAGCCTATTATTTTTACGATAAAACCTGCGACGGTGAGGATAAGAGTGCCTTTTAAGAAGGATTCGCCCTTCGTTTTGACTTCGTTGCTGTCGATAATATCACTCCCCATCGCAAAAAATTTTTTCACGTATGATTATATCAGAAAAAAGCCTACTATCAACTATTATTTTTTACGGCAAAAAATATTTTCTATGAGCATTTGTTACTATTCACGGGTAGTAAAAAAAAATAGCGCTCTTCATGGTCAACCTCTCCGCCCTTCGGGCACCTCTCCTTTCAGGAGAGGCTCTCTGATTGTTAGTTTTGTGGATGTAAGGGGAAAGCTGCCGCTGAAAGGGGAGGGGGACCGCAAAGCGGTGGAGGGGTTCTCTGTGAACGGCACTAATTCACCTTTTTCATCAATATGTTGTATTATTTGTGAATAGTAACGAGCATTTGTTACTATTCACGGGTAAACTTTTCTTTCCCATAACAAGTACGCTCCCGAGGCAACGTTGCCACCCCACCGCCTTCGGCACCTCCCCTTTCAGGGGAGGCTCTCTTGTTTTGCTGTAGTGCCTCCCCTGAAAGGGGAGGGGGACCGCGAAGCGGTGGAGGGGTTCTCTGTGAACGGCACTAATTCACCTCTTTCATCGCTATGTTGTATTACCTGTGAATAGTAACGAGCATTTTCCTAAACTTTCTGTTTATACTAGAGAGCGTAAGAGCTTTCCTTATGTAGTTTTTTCTTCTTGCGAAGAAAAAACTTGAATTAAGGCATTTTAATATCATTTGTAAAAATCCGTCGAATATGATAAATTAAATGCAATCAATAAATAAAAAACGGGTGATTAGCATGCTTAATGCAGAATTTACCGAAAATTCGTTTAGACTTTACAATAACGGCAAACTAACGGACAGTGACAAGGAAATTTTAAAATCCTTCGAGAAAGACCGTTGGCAATGGCTTTACGAGCTTTCTTTTGCGCCAGTTCCCACAAATAATCAAAAAAAGGCCGATACTCATTCGTTTGCGTATCTTCGCGCTTTGGCCGTATTTTTTCTAAACTCCCTCAAAAATTCAAGCGATATAACCGTTTTGCGTCATAATACCAAACCCGTTTTATCAAGCGAGGAAATAGAGGATATTATAGACGCCGCGCCTTTTGCGCTGGGTATCGGCTACATAGACGAAAATTGGATAACCAACGCTTTTAGTAAGTTTACGGAAGCGTTTTCCGGGGACGCGGCGAATTTTAACGGCTCTATGGAGGATTATTTTCAGGGGAAAAAAGCGGAGACAAAAATTCCGGAACGGGTATTCTTTCACCTTGTGGAGCATAAGGAAGATGATTATCCTTTCGCTTTTATGGCGACTTATGCGACAATCGACAAAAACGGCAACGTAAGCCATGTCCCCCTTAACTATGCGTTAACCGAGTATAAAAACGACCGCAATAAGCTTATGAGTCTGCTCGCTTGCTTAAACAGCGCTTCGGCGGTGTCGGATTTCGTCGCAAGTATGGTTGAAAGCGGCGAAATGTTTCACCCTCTAAAATTTACCGCAAAAGAAACTTACGAATTTTTAAAGGACATTCCAAAATTTGAAGATGCTGGAATCCTCTGTCGAGTGCCGAATTGGTGGCGCAAAAGAAATTCCTCAATCAAACTTGCCGTTAAAATAGGCGAAAAGAAAAAATCGCTTTTGGGGCTTGATTCAATCTTAGAAATGCAACCCAGACTTATAGTAGATGGTGTAGAACTAAAAAAATCCGATATTAACAAATTATTGGCGTCAACCGCCGGATTAGCCTATCTAAAAGGCAAATGGGTAGAGGTGGATAAGAAGCGGCTTGAAGACCTGCTAAAGACGTTGTCGGAGTACGAAGGTGATATAAGCGTCCTGTCGGCTCTTCGCGCCGAAGCGGGATTGGACAAAAAAGCAAACAAAAAAAAAGATGCGCCGGAGTTTATTCACGGAACATGGCTTAAACAACTCTTGGAAAATCTGCGTTCTCCCGAGGAATTGCCGCCTTTAAGCGTTCCTAAAACCGTACGGGCTACACTTAGACCTTATCAAAAAGACGGATTTAATTGGTTGTATAATATGGCGACTTTAGGCTTTGGCGCATGTCTTGCGGACGATATGGGATTGGGCAAGACGCTTCAAGTGTTGACTTTTTTGGAAGAGTTGAGAATGAAGAACAAAAAAGCCCGCGTTCTCCTTGTTGTTCCTGCGTCGTTATTATCCAACTGGACAAAGGAAGCGAAAAGATTTACGCCAAACATTTCCATGAAAATCTTGCATGGTCGACAAAAAGAGATTTTAGTCGAGGAATTATCCAATCTCCATGATATGGTAACCGTTACGACTTACGCAATGGCGCAACGCATTGAAGAATTGCAGGAAATCAAATGGGACGCAGTTATTTTGGACGAAGCTCAAGCGATAAAAAATCCCGGAACCAAGCAGACGAAAACCATAAAAAAAATACCCGCCGCTATTCGCATAGCTTTGACGGGTACGCCAATAGAAAACGATTTGAGCAATTTATGGTCGCTGTTTGACTTCTTAAATTGCGGACTTTTAGGTTCGGCAAAAGAGTTTGGCGAATTTGCCAAATCCCTCTCAGAGAGCGATAAAGGCTACGACAGACTAAAGAAGATGATTTCTCCGTTCATTTTAAGAAGGGTAAAGACTGACAAGAATATTATAGCGGATCTCCCCGATAAGATTGAACAGATTGATTATATCGAGCCGCAAAAGAAACAGATTATATTATACAGAAAAGAAGTGGCGGAACTGGAGCGCAAACTGTCGGAAGAAGCCGATGAAAAAGGCGTAAAGCGTCAAGGTTTGATTCTTTCCTCCATAACGAAATTAAAACAAATATGCAATCATCCCGATCAGTTTTTGGGCAATACGATTTTTAGGCCTGAAGAGAGCGGAAAGTTTGCAATGCTTGAGGAGATTTGCGAAATCATACGTTCCAAACGAGAGCGTGTCTTGGTGTTTACTCAATATCGCGAAATGACAAAACCGCTCGCCGATTTTTTGGAAAAGATATTCGGTCAAAAGGGTTTGATCATTCACGGCGCGACGCCCGTAAAAAAGCGTCCTCAAATAGTGGAGGAGTTTAACGGCGAAGCATATACGCCCTTTATGGTGTTATCCGTAAAAGCCGCCGGAACGGGGCTTAATCTCACGGCGGCGAATCATGTTATACATTTTGATCGTTGGTGGAATCCGGCGGTTGAAAATCAGGCGACGGATCGCGCTTTTCGCATTGGCCAGAAGAAAAACGTTACCGTTCATAAATTCGTCACGGAAGGCACGATAGAAGAGCGAATCGATGAGATAATATCGGGCAAAAAAGAGCTCGCCGAAGGCGTAATAGGCGACGGCGTTAAACTTTTGACCAAGATGAGCAACGACGAATTGATCAATCTCTTGAAATTTGATTTATCGCCTGATGGGGGGAAATAGGGATGTGGTATTGGAAGCCGTATACGACTGTGGCAGAGCTAATGGAAAAAGCAGAAAGAACAGCCGCAAGACTAAAAACCGCAGAGCCGGTATTGCCGCATCCTCACACCCGCAAAATTTGCCTTACTTGGTGGGGCGAGGCTTGGTGCAAAAATTTGGAGAGTTACGCAGATTATGAGAGCAGATTGGGACGCGGGAGACGTTATTTTCGCGCAAAGGCGGTTGTGGATTTAAAGATTCGGGGCAATGTTGTCAAAGCCAAAGTGCAAGGCACGGAGCAAAGGCCTTATCAAATTACTATAACCTTTGAAACTCCGAAAAACAAAGATATTCAAGCGATAACCGAAAAACTTTCAAACAGGATAACAAATATAGACGATCTCATAAAAGGCAATTTCCCGGAAGATTTAAAAGAACTCTTCACACAAAAAAAACCGGGACTTTTCCCCTCGCCGAATGAAATCCATTTTGATTGCAATTGCTATGATTGGGCAGATATGTGCAAGCACGTTGCGGCGGTTATGTACGCCATAGGAGTGAAAATAGACGACGACCCGAGTTGTCTTTTCGAGCTTCGCGGCGTTGACATGAATAAATTCATAAATGCCGTAATAAAGGATAAGGTGGAAGAAATGCTAAAAAACGTAAACAAGAAGAGCGACCGAATAATAAAAAACGCCGACGTATCGGCGATTTTTGGACTGTGATGTTTTGGATATTAAGATACAAGAAAGGATTAACATGAAGAAAATCGTGATAGCTACCAAAAATAAAGGGAAAATACGGGAAATGAAGGACGCTTTTAAGGATTTTGACGTTACGGTTGCTGCTTTGGAGGAATTCGGAGATTTGGAAGAAGCCGTTGAGGACGGCGAAACTTTTGAGGATAACGCCAAAAAGAAGGCGGTTCATTATCAAAGATTGACCGGTACCGCCGTTATAGCCGACGATTCGGGGCTTGAAGTCGCGATTTTAGACAACGCTCCCGGGGTGTATTCGGCAAGATTTGCGGGAGGGCATGAGTCGGATGCGGCGAATAATGAAAAATTGGTTGAGGAAATAAAAAAAAGAGGCGCAACGTCTTCTCCGGCAAGATACAGATGCGTGTTGGCCTTTGCGGATAGTTCCGGAGAAACCCTTTTTTCGGAAGGTTCATGCGAGGGAGAAATACGACTTAACCCCAAAGGTTCAGGCGGCTTTGGATACGATCCGTATTTTTACATTGGGGAAAAATCCATGGCGGAGCTTAGTTTAAAGGAGAAGGACAAAATAAGCCACAGAGGCGTTGCCCTTAGAAGAATGATAAAATTATTGAGGGAACGGGGAATAATAGAATAAAAAAATGCTGTGAAAATCTCGATGGATTTTTCACAGCATTTTTTTTGAAACTCATTTAATAAGCGTTTCCTTTATTTTAAAATCATGTCCTTACCGAACCATTCTTTGGAAATCTTTGCGCTTGTACCGTCCGCTTTCATGTCGTTCAAAACTTTCTGTACTTCATCCCTAAGGGCTTGATTATTCTTGGCAAAGCCAATGCCGAAATTGCTTATGGGGCCTACGGCGACGTCTATCGCTTCGATTTTACCCTCGTTTTTGCTCATATAACTGCGCCCGACAATCTCATCGCCCACGATAGCGTCTAAGCGACCGTTTTCAAGATCCATGAAAGCCGCAACGTAATCGCTGTACTTTTTAAATTCTTTGAAACTCTTTTTCAAATCTTCGTTTGCGTCGACATATTCTTCCGTTGTACCGCCGCTCTGCGTGCCCACTATTTTACCCGCTAAGGTTTTTTCGTCCATTATATCGGTTGTGCCTTTTTTCACGAAGATAATCTGGCGATTTTCCATATACGGATCGGAAAAGAGCATATTCTCCTTACGCTTTTCGGTAATATCAAGACCGTTCCAGAGCACGTCTACACGACCGCTCTTTAATTCGGCTTCCTTGCTGGACCAATCGATTGATTTAAACTCGACGTTGTAACCCAAACGCTTGGCCGCTTCTTTTGCCATATCAACGTCAAAGCCTACGATTTCGTTTTTTTCATCGCGAAATCCCATAGGACGGAAATTATCGTCTAATCCGACAACTATTTTTTTTGCGGATTCTTTTGGCGCTTCGGCCTTTTTATCGTTTGAACACCCCGCAACCAACGCAGCTGCCAAAATGGCGCAAGATAAAATTCCCAAGATTTTCTTTAACTTCATCAAAAAATCCCTCCTTATTTTCAACCCGTTCATTGTACAATAAAAATTTCATTTTGTATATAAATTTTTTACAATTTAAATATTACCTCAACCGGCGTACCCGGCTTTTTCGTCGTTACCTTTTCATTTAAGGAAATTTTTACCACTCGCTTGCCATCCGTTTCTTCTTGCGGCGCTCCGCCTTCCATGGCTTTTGGTTCGGACTCTGTCTGTTCTGCCGACTCTTCTATTTCCGTCACTGTGCCCGTATATTCTTCGCCCGCTATCTTATAGGAAACAAGCCCGCCCATGCGGATTTTTTTTATATCCTCGGGGGATAATCTCGCTTCAATCCACATATTTGCCGCATCGCCAATATTAAAGAGCCTCATCCCCGCTTGTACTTCAACCCCGACTTCGGCGCTCTCTTTAAAGAATGCGCCGTCCACCGGCGACAATATCTCTGTCGCCGCCGCATCTTCTCTGGCGCGTTTTAACGCCATCTCAGCCTGCCTTACGGCGAGAGCTGCATTTTCTATTATTTCCGGGCTGGTTGAATGATGTACGGTTTGATAAGTTTGAGGCCTAACGGCGGCGGCTCTTGCTTTTGCCGCTTCGTAATCCGCCACCGCTTCGTTCCGTTTTACTTGACTTATGGCGCCCATTTTATAGAGTTCTTCCATTCGGTCTTTTCTCGCTTCCGCCCTTGAAAGATCCGCCTGCGCGCCGCTGTAATCCCCGCCGCCCGATACGGGTACTACAACGTCGTGTCCTTTTTTCAGCTCTTCTAAATTCTTGTTGGCAAGCTCTACGTTTTGTTTAAGCTGGTTCAGCGTTTCTTCGGTAACGCTTACCTCTATGGTAGCCAAAGGATCTCCGGCTTTAACGAAGGCACCGTCTTCAACCGATATCTCTTGAATTTTGCCCGGGGCGCGCGCCTTGACGCTGACAAATGTTCCCGCAATCGCGGCATCATGAACAATCAGAGTTTCGTTTTTATTCATAAAGGAAAAGACGGCGAAGGAGATAACAAGAGCCAGAGCGATAACCGCCGCGACTCCGTATTTTATAAAGTACCCTGCTTTTTTCGAAAGGTCAATCTCCAATGTTACGCCCCCTTTGCCGTTATCCTACCATTTCTTTAATTGTTTCTTCCGCTTTTATGAAAGCATTGGGCAAACCTTCGGGATCCTTTCCGCCGGCGGACGCCATATCCGGCTTGCCGCCGCCTTTGCCGCCGATTGCTGCGGCTGCGGCTTTTATGATATTGCCTGCATGAATTCCTTTGGCTACCGCATTTTTATCCGCTTTTGCCACCAGATTTACCTTGCCGTCAATTATTGCCGCAAGCATGACTACGCCAACGTCCAATTTATCGACGGTCATATCGGCGATTTTTCTGAGCTCGCCCATATCTTTGGCGTTTGCCTTGCCAGCGACTAGATTCACGTCGCCTATTTGCTTTACCGCCATCAAAAGTTTGTTCGCGTCCGCTTGCTCCATCATGGCCTGATGTGATTCAAGCTCTTTTTGCAAAACCTTTTGTGTGTTGATGAGTTTTTCAACTTGATTTTTAACGTCGTCTTTGCGCGTTTTTAAAAGCGCCGCCGTATCGTCTAATATTGCGGATTCTTTTTTGACAAAGTTAAGAGCCGCCGCTCCTGTAATGGCTTCAATTCGACGCACTCCCGCCGCTATGCCCGTTTCGCTTACGATATGAAAAAGTCCGATTTGCCCGACGTTTTTCACATGCGATCCGCCGCAGAGTTCCATGCTAAACCCAGGTACTTTTACCACACGCACAACATCGCCGTATTTCTCGCCAAAGAGCGCCATGGCTCCCGCTTTCTTTGCGTCTTCAATGTTCATGTGGCTTATATCCACGTCCGTACCCTTTAAAATTTCCCGATTAACCATATCTTCGACGGCTTCAAGGGATTCTTTGCTGACAGGCTCAAAATTGGTGAAGTCGAAGCGGAGTCGTTCGCTTGTAACCAAAGACCCCGCCTGATTGACCTGATTGCCGACGACTCTTTTCAAAGCCGCTTGTAACAAATGCGTGGCTGTATGGTTTCTCGCAGACGCTAGTTTCTTTTCCCTATCGAGTTCGATTTTAACCGTGTCGCCGACTTTTACGGTTCCTTCTTCCACATAGGCGATATGGTAAACCGTGCCGTCCGGCAACTTCTTCGCGTTGTCCGCCCTAATTTTGCCGAGTTCAGACAAGAGATAGCCGGAATCTCCAACCTGACCGCCGCCTTCTGCGTAAAACGGAGTTACGCTTAATATAACTCCCGCTTCTTCTCCGTCTGACAAAGAGGATATCAAAGCGCCGTTTTTGAACATGGCGACTATTTTCGCTTCGGTTGCTCCCTCATCGACTTTTAGGCTGGATATGTCAACAGAACTTAAATCCGGCACGTCAACGCGTTCGTTTTCGGCGCGGGCGGCTCTGGCGCGCTTTTTCTGCTCCTCCATTGCCCTGTCAAATCCCGCCTTATCAAGGGTCATGCCGTTTTCGTGCAGTATTTCTTCCGTAAGTTCATGTGGGAAGCCGTAAGTATCGTAGAGCCTAAAAGCGACATCGCCCGAAAGCTCGGTTTTGCCTTTTGCCTTTAGTTTATCCGTTTCCTTATTAAGCATATCAAGTCCGGTGGCAAGAGTTGACGCAAAACGCTCTTCCTCAAGGGCGATAACTTTTTTGATGTAGTCTTTTCTTTCAATCAACGCTTTAAAATCGGCTGCGTCTTTGTAAATTTCCACAACGGCGTCAACCGCGCCCTCCAAAAATTTATCTGCGATACCAAGACTTCTGCCGTGGCGCACGGCGCGGCGAAGTATGCGGCGAAGGACATAGCCTCTGCCTTCGTTGGAAGGCAAAATGCCGTCCATAATCATAATCGCCATGCTTCTTGCGTGGTCGGCTATAACTTTTAACGAAATATCCTTCTTCTCGTCGCTGCCGTAAGCCACGCCGGAAATTTTCGATGTATATTCGATAATAGGGTAGAGAAGGTCAGTTTCGAAATTTGTCTTTTTATTCTGCACAACGGAAGCAAGTCTCTCAAGCCCGCAACCCGTGTCTATGTTCTTGTGCTGCAAAGGCTTGTATTCGCCGTCCTCTTGTTTATCGTACTGAGTAAAGACCAAATTCCAAATTTCAAGGAAACGGTCGCAGTCGCAACCAACGCCGCAAGTCGGCTTACCGCAACCGCGTTCCTCTCCTAAATCTATATAAATCTCTGAATCAGGTCCGCAAGGTCCGGGACCTATCTCCCAGAAATTATCCTCTAATTTCACGATATGCGTTTTATCAAACCCGGGCTGCTCCGACCAAATGGCAACAGCCTCGTCGTCTTTGGGATACACGCTGACCCAAAGCTTATCCTTTGGAAGTTCCACCACTTCCGTCAAAAATTCCCACGCCCAAGGAATAGCTTCTTTTTTAAAGTAGTCGCCAAAAGAAAAATTCCCGAGCATTTCAAAATAAGTCTGATGCCTTGCGGTTCTTCCTACGTTTTCGATGTCCCCCGTGCGAACCGAACGCTGGCAAGTGGTAATCCTCGTCTTGGGCGGCTTCATCTTGCCCGTAAAAAACGGTTTCAACGGCGCCATGCCCGCCCCTATAAGCAGCAACGTGGGATCGTCCTCAGGGATCAGCGAATAGCTTGGCAGACGTAGATGCTCCTTTTTATCCCTGAAAAAATTTAAATAAGCTTCTCTAAGCTCGTTACCCGTCATAAACTTCAAATCAATCTTCCCTTTCTTTTCACTTCTTCAGATATTCGTCAATGGATTTTGCGGCGGTTCTCCCCGCGCCCATGGCAAGTATTACCGTGGCGGCTCCCGTTACTATGTCACCGCCTGCGTATACGCCCGGTTTGCTTGTGGCAAGCGTCTTTTCGTCCGCTATTATATGGCCGTGATTATCTGTGTCAAGCCCTTTCGTCGTATTTGAGATTATGGGATTTGGTCCCGTGCCGATGGCCACTATCACCGTCTCGACGTCAAGGGTAAATTCGGAACCTTCGATAGCTTTGGGACGGCGGCGACCTGAGGCATCCGCTTCGCCAAGTTCCATCCTTACGCATTTTAATCCCTTGACCCAGCCTTTGTCATCTCCTATGACCTCTGTGGGATTTATCAATATCTTAAAGTCAACGCCTTCTTCTTTAGCGTGTTCCACTTCTTCTCTCCTTGCGGGAAGTTCTTGCATGGAGCGGCGATATACTATGGAAACTTCGTCGGCGCCTAGCCTTAACGCAGTCCTCGCCGCATCCATTGCGACGTTGCCGCCGCCTATGACGGCGACTTTCTTGCCTTCCGTTATAGGCGTTAAATTATTTGGAAAATCATAGGCTTTCATCAAATTGCAACGAGTTAAAAATTCGTTCGCCGAATATACGCCGTTCAAATTCTCTCCGGGGATTCCCTGAAATCTCGGAAGACCTGCGCCTGTGCCGATAAATACGGCGGAAAAGCCTTCTTCTTCCATAAGTTCGTCCACCGTGTAAAGCCGCCCGACAACGCTGTTTACTTCAATTTTTACGCCGAGTTTCTCTATATTTTCAATCTCTCTCGCCACGACTTTATCTTTTGGCAGACGAAATTCCGGTATGCCGTAAGAAAGCACCCCGCCCGCCTTATGAAGGGCTTCGAATATTGTAACTTTATAACCCTTATGCGCCAAATCTCCTGCGCAAGTAAGTCCTGCGGGTCCTGCGCCGATAATCGCCACTTTTTTTGCGTCGTCGGCGTATTTTATCGGTTGAACTTCCTTATTCTTTAACATAAAGGTATCTGCGGCAAATCTTTCCAACCTTCCAATTGCAACAGACTCGCCTTTTATTCCCAAAACGCAATGCTTTTCGCATTGGTTTTCCTGCGGGCACACTCTGCCGCAAACAGCCGGCAAACTGTTCGTTTCCTTTATGATGGAAATTGCTTCGTCGAATTCTCTAGTCTTGATTTTTTCGATAAATTCCGGTATATGCACTTGAACGGGACAACCTTCCATACACTTGGGAACTTTGCAATGAAGGCAACGATTGGCTTCCGCAACAGCAGTCTCTTCGTCGTATCCAAGAGCTACCTCGTTAAAATTCTTTCTCCTTACTTTCGGGTCCTGGGCGGGCATTTCGTGTTTCTTCATACTTACAGCCATTCTTACACTCCCAATCCTATATGGCAGATATGATCCTTTGCTACTGTTTCCTCGTCTCTATACATTTTCTGCCTGTTCATTAAATCTTTAAAATCCACCTTATGCCCGTCAAATTCAGGACCGTCCACACAGGCAAATTTCATCTTTCCGTCAACCATTACCCTGCAACCGCCGCACATTCCCGTGCCGTCAACCATTACGGGATTAAGGCTCACAACCGTCTTTATCTTTAAATCTCTCGTTGCATCAACTACGCTCTTCATCATAATGACGGGACCGATAGCCGTCACCTGATCAAGCTTTTCGCCTCTGTCCACAAGCGACTGAATGCCATTCGTAACAAAACCTTTTATCCCGTACGAACCGTCGTCTGTTGTAATTACAACTTCATCAACAACGGAGCGCATTTTATCTTCCATTATCAAAATATCCTTGGTTTTAGCGCCCATTATGGCGATAACTTTATTTCCGGCTTCTTTCATGGCTTTGGCGATAGGATAAGTAGGCGCGACTCCAATCCCGCCGCCTATTACTGCAACCGTTCCAAAATTCTTTATCTCCGACGGCTGTCCCAACGGTCCCACAAAATCTAAAATGCTGTCGCCAACATTTAACGCCGCAAGCTCCGTCGTTGTAGCTCCGATTACTTGGAACACCAACAATACGCTGCCGCTTTCGCTATTGTAATCTGCAATGGTTAGCGGTATTCTTTCTCCGTTGTCGTCGACCCGAAGCACAATAAACTGACCCGCCTTCGCTTTCTTCGCTATCCTGGGCGCTTCCACTTCCATGAAATACACTCCCGGCGACGCTTCCTTCTTGCTCAAAATCTTAAACATATCTTCCTCCAATTTTATTTGTTGGGGCTTTGCCCCAAACCTCACAAGGGGCGTCGCCCCTTGACCCCGTCAAAGGACGTTTGCCCTCCGGACTCCCGGGTGCGCTATTTGTTAATTTTCGTCTATTTCAGCACGCCTTTTACATATTCCAATAAGTTTGATTTTATCGGCATTAGATATAAATTTTCCTCGTTTTTCTCCGCAAAATCTAAAACTTTTTTTGCAAAATCTATGCTCCAATCCAGCGTTGGCTCGAAATTCCTTGGGAATATCACGTTGTTCTTGCGTTCCCAATAATTCATCGATCGTTCCGAAAGCACGGGGGACACGCCCCAAAAGACGTTGAAACCGCTTAACATATCGCTGTACATCTCTAAAAATCGCATATCGAAAAACGGTTGTGTGAAAAATCCAACGGCTCCCGCCAGAAGCTTTCTCTCGCATCTTCTGTATTCGTGGCGCATGGAGCCTCTGTACTGATCAAGTCCCGCGTATACTTTGATTTCCGGCATTTCAGAGCGAAACTTTCTGATAACGTCCGTGGATTCCGTTGGAAAAACTTCGTGCATCATATCCTGCGGCGGATCCCCTTCTATTACAAGGACTTCCTTTATGTTGTGTTCCCTTAAATAATCGCTGATAGGCAAAGGCTTAGATAAATCTATATCCATTGCCCGAATATGCGGCATTACCGCAGGGAAATTTTCGTTAGCTATTACTGCGCCTTCATAACTTCTGATAGAGAGCCTTAATAAATCCGGCACGTTTATAACGTCAATTTTATCCTTGTACTCTGCAACTGAGGCAAGCTGCGAGCGAAATTCCCCTTCTTCTCTGGGCACCAATTCCAGCGATATTCTAGACATATTTCCACCTTCTCCTTATGAATAGTTTTTTCCGGTACTTTGAAATCGGAAAAAATTACTTGTTTAAAATTTCAATGGCCTTTTTTAGCTGAACATCTTCCTTGTCGCCGGGGGAAAACTTTACTTCAACGTCGGGCTTTATTCCCACTTGGTCAATGGAAACGCCGCTTGGAGTGAAGTATTTTGCAACCGTAAGCTTTACCGCATCATTGTGGAACATGGGGATTACCACTTGTATGGAACCCTTGCCGAAAGTTTTTTCGCCTACAAGCGTGCCGGACTTAGTGTCTTTTATTGCGCCCGCAAGTATTTCGGATGCACTTGCGCTATTGCCGTCCACAAGCACCGCCAGAGGATATTTCACCTCGTCAAGATTGGAATTATACTCCTCCAATTCTCCGTCTTTGTCCTCAACGGTTACGACTACTCCTTTAGGCACAAAGAAATTAGCAACGTCCACGCAGGTGTTTACGAGACCGCCTGGATTTTGCCGAAGATCCAAGACAATCTTTTTCATGCCTTCGCCTTCCATTTTGGCGTAGGTTTCCCTAAATTCATTCCCGGTTTGTTCGGTAAAATTCGATATGCGTATATACGCAACGGAATCATCAAGCATCTTTCCGTGTACGGATTTAGACTTTATAAGCCCCCTGGTAAGAACAACGTCACGCTCGCTGCCGTCGGCGGAGCGCAACCTTAACTTAACTTCGGTACCAATTTCGCCCCGTATTTTCAGCACTACGGCGCCGGGTTCCATTTCCTTTACCGAAACGTCGTCAACGGCGATAATCTCATCGTTTGCCATAATGCCCGCCTTTTGCGCAGGAGTGTCCTCTATAACGGAGATTACGGTAATCTTCTTATCGCGAAAATCCATATATACTCCGATGCCGCCAAAAGTTCCTCCCGTTTGATTTAAAAGTTCGCGGTACATTACGGGTTCAAGGTACACCGAATGAGGATCTTTCAATGACCTCACCATTCCCGAAATGGCTCCGTCAAAAAGCGCAGTCTGATCCGTCTGATCAACGTATCGGCTACGTATTACCTTATACATTCCAATAAACCGAGCCGCATCATCGGGGCGAACATCAGCCACTTTAGTCAGGACAACGCCCAGCGCCAACAGAGTCGATAAAAACGTAACAAGCGCCGTAAGTCCTATTATCAAAAATACTTTCTTCTTACTCATGACGACCTCTTTTTAAAATGCTTTATTAACCTGCTTATTTTACACAAAATTTTCCCGCTTGTCTAAGGATTTTTTGTGTTTTTTTACCCGCTTCTTTTTAGCAGACAAAAAAACCTCCTCGTTAGAGGAGGCCAGAGTGTAGACTTATTATTGTTACTTCCAATTTCAAGGGACACTCCCCCCTACCCCCCTCTAAGAGGGGGGCTTGGTTTGAGAAATATTGAAATTTTTTGGCTCAAAAGTCGCAATCCGAGTGCCTCCCTCCTAGAGGGA
>JAGBMX010000016.1 GCA_017634675.1 Selenomonadaceae bacterium
CTTTTTCTTTTGTTTCTTTTCTTTTTCTCTTTTTTATAAAAAAGAGAAGAAAGAAAAGAAAGAACTTACTTCTTATACAAACAATCCTTTTTATTACAATTCTTACAATCCTTTTTATTGGTACTGCGACAATTTCTTGTAAATCCGATTATAGCGGTAACGGATTTTCTCGGTGTCAGCATTAGCGATTCCGTTAGGTCGATACCGATTTTACCGCCGCCTGACAGCGTTAAAATATCCCTTTGCGCTTCAATGGGAAAATCTCCGTAACCGGGGCTAAACCTGCTTGTTAAATAATATCCTTCCTTTTTTGCGTTAAGGTTTATCACTTTTTCCAAATTATTCGCCGTTTCCTCAACAGCTTCGGTAGCCGCCGCATCCAAAATAAGGGAATAAGCGTAATCTCCCCTTTTTGACGCATCAGATATTTCTTCTTCGATAATATCTCCTACGGTAACGGCAAGTACCGCCGCCTTTTCGCAAGCGCCTAAATGTTTTCTGATGTCTTTTCCTTTAAGCGCAACCTCGTTATTCTCAAACATGATTATACCATTTTTATCGTCATAGTCAAATATTTGATAAAATCCGGTCGGTACCGCAAAAACAATCGCATCCGCTATCGCTCTGTCCACAATTTCTTTTGCAATTTTTTCCGCCCTCGCATACCTTCGCACTTCTTTTTCATTCAACGAGGTAAGCGGTCCTCCAAACATTGGCATATATTTTCTCCTTCAAAAAAAAGAAATTGTTTCGCGCGAAACAATTTCTTTTGTTGATGTTAGTTTTTATTTTATCGGAAGTTCCTTCTTTCTTTTTCTTTTCTCTTTTTTTGTAAAAAAAGAGAAAAGAAAAAGAAAGAAGCAAAGAAAAAGAAAAGAGAAAAAAACTTTAACAAACTCTAACTTATAATTTTAGCGCTAAACTATAACTTTATTCCAAACCCATTATTAAAGTTTTTTTCTCTTCTTTCTTTTGTTTCTTTTCTTTCTTCTCTTTTTTTACAAAAAAAGAGAAGAAAGAAAAGAAAGAACTCCCATGTCTAATCCTTACGCAACTTTTTGTTAAAGAAGTCGATGATGCGTTTTGTTATATCGTCGGTGATTTCTATCTGTTTACCGGCGGGGGTATCGGTTTTAAGGAGGGCAACGTTGTTGTCGCCTACGGCGTCCCTAAGTTTTTTAACAAAAGCGTCGGCCTTTTTTGCTGGGGAATGTCTGTTGTATTTCCCGTTTAATATGAAGGTATACGCTGCGGAAGGGTTGGCGTAGTTGGTGAAATCATCTAATCGCGGAAGTTTTTCCTTTGAGAAGGGGGATATCAAAAGGGCTGCCATAACTCTGCTGGATTCGCCTCTTGGGACGATTGAATAGTCCTCGAATTGCTCTTGGAAAGGGGTAAGCGCCACGAAAGCCGCCGTTTCTCCTCCCCATACTCCCACCTTGCCGCTGTCGATGTCGAATTTGCTTGCGTTCTTTTTCAAGAAGCGTATGGCGGCTTTGGCGTTGATTACATTGTCGGGGAACTGCCCCTTGGTTTCCATGACTGCGATGGCGTAGCCGTTGTCTAAGAAAGCGCGCATTATTTTTTCGTTATCCGCCGTAAGGTCTTCCACAAAATACGCTATTACCGGAGGGTCGATTTTGGGCGTAAAGCCCTCTTTCTTCGCCTTCTTTTCGAGCGCTTTCGGAAGGACAATCTGCGTAGGATAAATTATTTTTCCATATTTAAACTTCGTTTCCTTTGCGAGAGCAACCGAAAAGCAAAAGGAAAAACACAATAATAAAGCTAAAATTTTTTTCATAAAACTAAATACTCCCTAAGCCAACACTTTAGCCAGATGGATTAAATCCGGGTCTAAGTGTTTCTTGTTTGTTACCGCGTCGTGAAGGTTGATGGACACCACGTTGCCCTTTTGGAAGCCGAACACTATATCGGAAAGCCCCGACAAAATGGCAAGCGCCGCGCTTTCGCCCAACATAGAGGCTTTAACCCTGTCTATAACCGACGGCGAACCGCCGCGCTGGACATATCCCAATATGGAAACCCTAGTGTCTATGCCGGATTTTTCCCAAAGTTCCTGACCGATTTTCTTTCCGCTGCCGGCGCCTTCGGCAACGACTATCATTATATAGCGTTTGCCCGCGTCGTATGAGGCTTTCATCTCTTTGGCTATCTCGTCCAAATCGTATTCTTCTTCCGGCACCAAGATATACTCGGCTCCGCCTGAAATTCCCGCAGTCATGGCGAGCCATCCGGAGGATCTGCCCATAACTTCCAGAACTATGGCGCGACGATGGGCGGACGCCGTATCTCTCAGCTTGTTTATGGCGTCGATAATGGTATTTGCCGCCGTATCACAACCAATGGTGTAATCGGTGCCCCAAACATCGTTGTCGATTGTGCCCGGGAGACCTACTATTGGAAATCCCGTTTCCTGCGACAGAAGCTCCGCGCCTCTCAAGCTACCGTCGCCGCCTATTACCACTAACCCTTGGATACCCCTGTCAACAAGATTTTTATACCCTTGCATTCGTCCTTCGGGCGTCTGCCAACGGCGGCATCTCGCCGTTCCCAAAAATGTGCCGCCCCTTTGTATTATATCGCCCACGTTCTTGGACTGCATTTCAAACATATCTTCTTCCAGCAGCCCATGATAACCGTTATTTATCCCCCAAACCTTGGCTCCCGTAAAAAGCGCAGTCCGAACTACCGCCCTAGACGCCGCATTCATCCCCGGCGAATCCCCGCCGCTCGTCATTACCGCTATACTCTTTATCATAACCTCACCCCTTCTTAGTTGGGGCTTCGCCCCAAACCCCACCAAAGGGCGCTGCCCTCTGGACTCCTGCCAAAGGGCATTCGCCCTCTGGACTCCCGGGTATTATTTCTTATGTATATATATTTATAATTCGATAAAAATTGACTATGCCCTTTATTTTGTTTAAATTTTTGTAGAAAAATATTATTCTTGAAATTATTTTGCGGTTAAAGTATAATATGTAATAAAAGGAGTTGCGTCTTTATGTATGATAAATTTGAAAAGCAAATGAAATCGACTGGAGTAGTACTGGATAGATTAAGCGAGCTAGTCGATTATGAAGAACTTTCGCCAATAGAAAAAGATGCGCTTCTTCGTAGATTTGAAATTTGTTTTGAAGTAATGTGGAGATGCGCTAATGAATATTTACATCACTATCATTATTTGTACGAAGCATCGCCCAAAAAAACAATTAGAATGTTTAGAGAAATAGGTATATTTAACGATGAAGAAATGAAAAAAGCATCTGATATGACTGACGATAGAAATTCGATATATGAAGTTTACGATGAAGAATTAGCAAATAAGCTTATAGAAAAAATATACGACTACGAAAAACTAATGAAAAAATGGTACAACTCTATGAAAAATGTTACTATTCACGGGTGAACTTTGCTCTCCTATAAAAAGTATGCGCCCGAGGCAACGTTGCCACCTCTCCGCCATTCGGGCACCTCCCCTTTCAGGGGAGGCTCTCTTGTTTTGCTGTAGTGCCTTCCCTGAAAGGGGAGGGGGACCGCGAAGCGGTGGAGAGGTCCTCTGTGAACGGCACTAATTCGCCTTTCGCATCACCATGTTGTACTACCCGTGAATAGTAACTGAAAAATAAAGAAAAATAACTGGGAGTCCAGAGGGCTGCGCCCTTTGGCGGGGTCAAGGGGCGGCGCCCCTTGCGGGGTTTTGGAGAAGCATCGACGCTTTAGCGTCGCGAATGCTTCCCATGCGAAAGCGTCCCAAGAGCAGGAGCCGCAGGCGAAGTGCGATTGGCTGACGCTGACCGCTGGGGCGAAGCCCCAACTTACAAGGAGGAAGAAGATGCAGAGTTTGCAGTTAAAGTATGGGTGCAATCCCAATCAGAGCGAGGCAAGCGTTTATATGAAGAAGGGGGAGCTTCCCTTTGAAGCGTTAAACGGTAAGCCGGGGTATATCAATTTGCTGGACGCAATGAACGCTTGGCAGCTGGTGAGAGAGTTAAAAGAGGCGACGGGGCTTCCCGCGGCGGCTTCTTTTAAGCATGTGAGTCCCGCAGGGGCAGCGGTTGGCTTGCCGCTTGACGATACATTGAGCAAGGCTTATTTTGCGCCAAAAGAGGTAAGCGCCGTCGCCGCCGCTTATATACGGGCGAGGGGCGCGGATCGCATGAGTTCCTACGGAGATTTTGCCGCCTTGTCCGACGTATGCGATAAAGATACCGCCGCCTTTTTGAAGGGCGAGGTGTCGGACGGCGTCATTGCCCCGGGGTATACCGACGAGGCTTTGGAAATTTTAAAAAGCAAGCGCAAGGGAACCTATCTAATTTTAAAGATGGACGAAAACTATAAGCCGGAACCCGTTGAGGAAAAGGAAGTTTTCGGCGTAACCTTTAAACAGTCTAGGAACGAAGCGAAGATAACGGACGAGCTTTTGAAGGAGATTGTCACCAAGAACAAAAATTTAACGCCGGACGCAAAAAGGGATCTTTTGATTGCGCTTATCACATTGAAATATACCCAGTCAAATTCCGTATGCTACGCTAAAGGCGGTCAGGCGATAGGAATAGGCGCAGGACAGCAGAGCAGGGTGCATTGCACTCGTCTTGCGGGGAATAAGGCGGATTTATGGCACCTTCGCCAGATGGACAAGGTGCTGAACCTTCCGTTTAGAGAAGACGTAAAGCGACCTAACCGTGACAACGCCATAGATGTGTATTTGGGCGACGAATGGGAGGATCTCTTAAATACCGACGCATGGAAAGACGTGTTTAAGGAAAAGCCCGCGCCGCTTACGAGAGAGGAAAAGCGCGCATACTTGGATAGCGTAACGGGGGTTTCGTTGGCGTCCGACGCATTTTTCCCATTTGGGGACAACATCGAAAGAGCGAAGAAGAGCGGCGTAAAGTATGTGGCGGAAGCAGGCGGCTCGATACGCGACGACAACGTAATAGAAACCGCTGATAAATACGATATGGTAATGGCGTTTACGAGGCTCAGACTGTTCCATCACTAATTTAAACTTATCCACAAAGTTTTCCACTTTTCCACAGGCTACGAAGTTAGATATGTGGATAAAGTGGAAAACTTTGTGTAAAAAAGGAGAATAGAATGCCTGAATTAAGCCGCTTTGGCGGAATGGTCATTTATATGTTGTTTTACGATATAGGTCAGCATAATAAACCTCATGTTCATGTATATTATGGAGAATATGAGGCTGTCGTTGCAATAGATGGGGAGCTTTTAGCCGGTTCTCTTCCTCATAAGCAACTGAAAATGGTAATAGGTTGGCTAGCATATCATGAAGAAGAAGCTTATAAAGCGTGGAATCTAGCGGTAAGAGGCGAACATTTTGATAAAATTTCTCCTTTATAGGAAGGTTGGATTATGTATATTATTGACGGCATTTGTTATGCGGGAGAATTTCAAGAGGATATAAAGGTCAAAGAGGTAAAACCTTTGAATGGCGGTATAATGTTAGTGACGTTTTCAACCGGAGAACGACGTTTATTTGATACGACGAAATTAAAAGGAGAAGCGTTTAAACCTCTTTCGGATAAAAACATATTTTCTAATCCTACGTTATTTCATGGCGTTATTACTTGGGACAATGGAAAGATTGATATAGCTCCCGAAACTGTTTACAGGGAAAGTTACGCTTACTGCTGAAAAAAAGCTATCCCGCAAAGCACGAACCTTGCGGGATAGCTTTTTTATTAAAGTTTTTTCTTTTCTCTTTCTTTGTTACTTTCTTTCTCTTTTCTTTTTTACAAAAAAGAAAAGAGAAAGAAAGTAAGGATTTAAAACCAGCCGCCGATGCCTACGAAGTCTTCAAAGAAGTTGTAGCTGTCGCCCTCGCGTTTTTTCACTCGACCGTTTGTCTCAAGCTTTTTAATCATAGCAAGAGTGCCTTTGTAGATTTCTTCTTCTACGCTGCCGGGGACTAAGTCCTCCCAGTATTCGGCTCTGTAGGTGCGCTCTTTGATGTTGTTTTCGGGTCTGCCCATAACCTCAAGCTCGCTTAGGAACATGACTTGACGGCGATTTGGGCGAAGGTATAGATGCTCCATATAATATTTTTCGGGGTAGGAGTATTCCTTGTCTTCTGCGATGTTTTCCATCTTTATCCATGTGTCTAAGACCTGCTCCAAAGCTGAATAGGGCATATCACGCCAATGGAGGGCTTCGGTGTCAAGCCAATAGATAAAGCTGTCGTCGGAAAAGAGCATGACATAGCGGGGAATTATTTCGGCGGCTTCCCGCTTTTTGAGAATTTCTTCCCCTTCCGCCATATACTCTTCAAGGCTTTTTTTATTGCGCGGAGTGGGCATTCTCATCCGATCCCTCACGAACCAATCGTCGGCTCTGTCCGGATCATAGTTGTTGTTGGCGTAGCTTACGGAGGAAAAGACCAAGACCAAGGCGAACGTCAGCATTGAAATGATTTTTTTCATAACGCGCCCTCCAGTATTGCGTCTATACTCGCTTCATGGGCGCGTTTGGCGTCTTCGGCTTGCTTGGCTTTCGCCGCCTCTTCGGCCTTTGCCGCCTTTGCGGCCGTTTCTTCCGATTCCTTGCGGAACCAATCCTCATCCCTATAGTCTATGGAAAGATCGTCCAAAAACTCCTGTGTCACGCTGTCCACCTGCTTAACCTGCAAACGGCAACGAACATGGTTTTTCATGGAAGTCCCCGATACCGCAAAGTCGTTTCTGTAGAGATAGCCGCCTATTTTAGGGTCAACAAGGCGGGTTTTCATCCAAACGGTTTCTTCTGCGCCTTCGTCGAGTTTCATAACCGGAGCGTTCCAATGCTCGTCGTGGATAAAGCTAATGACCATCAAGTAGTCGTAAGCCATCTGCCGCATAGCGAAAACATAGTCGCTCTCTGTCATCTCAGGGAGCATCTTTCTCTTGGATTCGCTTCTTTCAAGGAGAACAGTCGCAACGTCCGTCGCCTTTATAATAGCAAATTCCTGCTTCGGGAATTTGTTGCGGAGTCTTTGGTAAATGACTTTCTTAACATCGTCGTCAACTAAAATATGCCCGTCAGAATGAAGGAGCAGTCCAAGTTTAACCCGACCCGAGATCTCCTGTCCGCCGGTACCTAAAATTGCGTTGATTCTCTCAGCAAAAGGACCCTCTTTTGACGCCGGGTCTTTCATTTCTCTGTCCGCAATATTTATCCTTGCGCCTTCTGCGACATTTTGGGGAACAACGCCCAATAACAATGCGCCAACTGTTAAAGCCGATAAAAGTTTTTTCATAAAAACCTCCTGTGTCATGAATATTGGAGGGTATCTTCTTTCTTTTTCTCTCTTTTTTGTAAAAAAGAGAGAAAAAGAAAGAAGCAAAGAAAAAGAGACAAAAAACTTTAATAAAAACATTTTAATAAGTAATATTAAAATGTTTTTATTGTTAAAGGTTCTTTAATAAGTATTTTATTAAAATAATACATTAAATCATTTTATTAAAGTTTTTTCTTTTTCTCTTTCTTTGTTCTCTTTTTATTTTTTTCAAAAAAGAAAAAGAGAAAGAAAGAAGGAATTTTACTCTAAATCCATAATTTTCTTAACGCGGCGTTCATGGCGGCCGCCTTCAAATTCGTTTTCAACGAAGGCGCGGACGATTTCCCCGGCAGGCCCCACGCCAAGGACTCTGCCGCCTAACGCCAAAACGTTTGCGTCGTTGTGGCGGCGCGCCATTTTCGCCGAATATGGATCGCCGCACAGCGCGGCTCTTATGCCTTTTATCTTGTTGGCGGCAATCGAGATGCCGATTCCGGTGCCGCAGAGAACTACGCCCCGCTCACATTCGCCGGAAGTTATCTTTTCAGCGACGAGTTTTGCAATGTCGGGGTAATCCACCGGGTCATGACCAAAAGTCCCAACGTCTATAATCTCTATATGAGGGTACTCCTTTAAGACAAGCTTTACTTCTTCCTTTAAATCAACGGCTCCGTGATCTGCGCCTACGACAATCTTCATGTTTTTCCTCCTGTCGTTTAAACGGAAGTTCTTTACTTTTCTTTCTTTTCTTTTTTTGTAAAAAAGAAAAGTAAGAAAAGAAAGAAAAGTAACAAAAGAAAGAAAAGAAAAAAACTTTAATAAACTATATTAGAAAGTTTTTGCAAAAATAAGATATTAAGTTTGTTAAAGTTTCAGACTGTAGACAAATCAATAAATATCGTGCTCTTCACGGCTCTCCCTCCGCCCTTTGGGCACCTCCCTCTAGGAGGGAGGCACTCGGATTGCGACTTTTGAGCCAAAAAATTTCAATATTTCTCAAACCAAGCCCCCCTCTTAGAGGGGGGTAGGGGGGAGTGTCCCTTGAAATTGGAAGTAACAATAATAAGTCTA
>JAGBMX010000129.1 GCA_017634675.1 Selenomonadaceae bacterium
ATAGCACTTTGGAAAAAGAAAGGAAGGGAGAGTTTACGTAAAAGCTATATTTTATTCCTTATTTTGTATAATTTCATGGTAACAAAAATTAAACGGGTTTTCCTCATCTTTCGAGGAAAACCCGTTTTGTCTACAGTCTGAGCAGCCTTTTTATCGGGCGGCTTTTCTTTACTCTCTTTTTATTTTTCCTCATCTTGACCGACCGCCTTATTTTTTGGTAAATCCCAAGGACGATTCTTTTTTTGCCATTCTTCGGCTCTTTTAAAGTCATCTATTCCCTCAATTTTGAGGATTTTAGAACGCTTGCAACCGCTTTTGTTATCTGCGCCGCGTTCGTATTTATTCCATTCCAGGGCTTTTTGTTGCCAATTTTCAATTTTGCGCCCTTTGTTGTCTTTCCAACCGCTCGCCTCATAGTGCTTGAAAAAATGCCTTGCGTCAATATTTAGGCTGTTTTCTTTGCAATATTTTTCTATTTCTGCCAGTGAAGGAGCAGCAGGAGCGGTTTTTTCTTCTCCTTCTCCTTCTCTCTCCTTACCTATACTATCCTCTCCTATACTATCCTCTCCTGAGCTTCCGTTCTGTAAACATTTTGTTTCCAACTCGGAAACATCTTTAGAAACATATTCTTTATTGACAATCTGCAACCGGGATTTTTCCGCCGTAAATCTTGTTTCGTGGTATCTGTCTTTTTGTATAATATTATGCGTCATCCAATGCACCACAACAAAAAGCCCTATTTTACACTCTATAACAAAATTAGCGGCTTTTAATTCTTCAATGCTGGCGTAATTACACCCCGAAAGGCGACTTATTCCTTTGGGATTTTCAACAAAGCCGTCATCGTCTGCGTTTAGATTTAAATAGACATAAAGCAATCGCGCCTCTTTGGAAAGTTCAACAAATGCGTCACTTTGCAGTATATCCCTTGAAAACATTCTCCTATTCGCCATTAAATAGCCTCCTGCGGGCGGGTTTTCCGCCCTGAATTGATTATAACGTTTCCAGCCCCGCGCCTGTTGCTTTAAGATAATATCGACGATTGACACGCCCTCGAAAGGTAATAAAACCCTGTTCTTTAAGTTTGGCGTTCATCTGCCTAATAATGCGGTACGCGCTGCCCTCGCTTATTTGCATATCGCGGGCAATTTCTCCGGCTGTCATAAAACGGCTTTTTTGACCTTCTCCGGCTGTGGTTTCGGCTACAAATTCATTTGCGCTCATATAATGCCGCCTCCTACCGTATAAACCACCCCTAACGCCTTGCAAATACGACTGACTGTCGAAAGTTTCGGCTCGATTTTGCCCGCTTCAATGCGTTTTAATGCGCTCACGCTCACGCTTGCCTTTTGGCTTAATTCGTTGAATGTTAGGCGGCTTTTTGCCCGCTCTACCCAGAGAAATTCCGAAAAACTCATAATTCTTTACCCCCTAATTTCAAAAATTCTATATCCAACTGTAAACGCTTACGACCCGCCGCCCTTGCGACTTCCTCTAAATCGTCAACATTCAGAAAGAACTCCTCGAAACGTTGTTTTTTCGTGCTTCTGTCATAACCAAGCCGCCCGACCTTCGCCATTTTGCGCCCGCTCGGGTCTATGGCGTATATAATAGCCTCTCGAAGTGCCGGGTGATTATCTACAGCAACCTTGACAATTTCCCATTTGTCCGCTTCGTATTTTCCGACAATCTCACAAACCGCCCCTGCAAAACTCATTTTTTCGCCTCCCGCAAAAGTATTTACGCGCCCGCTACTCTTTAAGCAAAGACGCGGGCGGAATATTTAACGCCTTGGATAATTTGCCTAATGTATCTGTATTAACCTTGGAATTTTTGCGGAGAATCCTGTTTACTGTTCCAACGCTCACCCCTGCACGCCTAGCAAGACTTTTATTGCTTATGCAAGCATTGACCATAGAAAGGCGAACTTTTCGAGAATCTAACTCCATATCATCACCCCCCTTATTTTCAAATTGTTTCGTGCAATACATAATAATGTATTTTATAGAATTATAATACATTATTATGTATTGCTTGTCAATACTATATAATAAATTTTCTTGACTTATATTATATGATGTTGTATTATCTTTTTAAGGTGGTGGTTTAATGTGGGATTTAAAGAAAATCTAATAAGGTTACGTTCTAAAGAGTATGCTTCGGCGAAATCATTTGCAAAGGAAGTGGGCTTGTCGTACACGACTTATATAAACTATGAAAAAGGAGCTTGGCCGAATGAAGATAATTTTATAAAAATAGCCGCCGCTCTTAATGTAACAACCGACGCACTTTTAGGATATTCACCCCCTAATTTGTATCAGATTTGTAAAAAAAAGCTTAAAGATATAGGGCTGGATATATACGAAGAACCCGACGGAAAAATTCTTCTCCGTCTTGATGAAAAAGGTTGCAAAGATGAAGAACTTAGAAGAATTTATGATACTGCAAAAATAGAAAAATTAGGATTGCCAAATAAAGCGGCTGTTGTGGAACTCGTAAAAACTGCGGAACTTACCACGCTAAAATCCGGCTTCCGTGATGCGCTGCTCACTCTCCTTTTACCTTGGTTTATTGTTGCCGGAACACAAAACGCCAACGATAAAGGCAATAGCTGAACCTTTATCAAAAAATTATGGACGTAACAGCTAAACGCCCATAAAAAAGCCTCTATCCCGTGGAATAGCTACCCACGCGGCAGAAGCAGCAGAAGAAGGACGAAAAGGAATAAGGCTATGGAGTTTGAACTTTCACGCGCTGCCGCCCGTTTCATCAAGACGGCAGACAAACCGACAAAAAAGCGTATAAAAGACGGCATTGACGGTCTTCTTTCCGTGCCGCCAATCGGGGACATTAAGCCTCTGCAAGGATATTCCCCGCCCGCTTATCGGCTGCGAATCGGGAAATTCAGAATAATTTACGAGTATAAATCTGTTGGGGACGATACCCGCCTTTATATTCGCGACATAGGAGCAAGAGGCGACATCTACAAGTAAGGAGGGAATGACAATGACGGCAAAAGAACAAGAACTGCTTGCAATGTATAGCATACTTCCGATGCAAGAACAAAATTTAGCATACGAACTTATTAAACGGCTTGTTTTGGCTTGGGACAGCGATTTTACAAAGTTGACCCCGGCGGAACGCGCCCGCCTCGATGAATCAGAAAGGGACTGGCAGGAAGGGCGAACCGTAAAAGCCTCTGAAATTGACTGGAATTAGGGAGCGCAGTTTTATGCAAGCAATAGAACTACCAACCAGCGAACAAAAAAAGCGTATAAAGGAACTTATCGCCAAACTCGGAAAATTTGTTAGAACTTACGCAATCGACGACCTATCAAAAGAAGAAGCGGAAGAACTTCTCGCAAAACTTGAAATCATCGACGTTTACAGTCAACTTCCTAAAACTCATAAAAATTTCGCTTATGAATTTATGGAATGGCTGCAAGGAGGAACGCCACCGCTACGCTGACGACCGCAAAATAAAAAGGCTCTTCGATATGCTGACAACATATCAAAAAGCCTTTATAAGCGCCTTGCTCAATCAAAAAGAAATGATACAATGCGCCCTCGCAAAGTCTATTGTATCATTCTTTTTGAGAAAGGGCAAAGGTTTTATTTCTTATGCTTTGAAAGGAATGATATTTTTTATGCCGTCATACAAGAAAACGCTCTCGGGCGGTAAAGTATCTTGGTATGTAAAATTTTATTATGTTGACTGGACTGGAACACGCCAACAAAAAAAGAAAAGCGGTTTCGCCACTAAACGCGACGCCGACCAATGGGAGCGGGCTTTTCTTGAACGTCAAGCCGCCTCCCCCGATATGACTTTTGCCGCTCTCGTCGATATTTACCTTGAAGATTGTAAATCTCGCCTTAAACCTACAACGCTATCACAAAAGCAATATTGCATAAACCATAGAATACTACCCTATTTCAAAGACCTTCCTATATCGTCAATCACGCCCGCGCAAGTGAGAAAATGGCAAAATGAATTGTTGGAGGCTGAATATAAACCGGGACATAGTAAAAAAGACGAAGAAACAACCCCGCGACAATACGCCGCGACTTATTTAAAAACCGTAAACGCCCAATTATCGGCAATTTTTAATTATGCTATGAAATTTTATAAATTGCCATCAAATCCCGCCCGCCTTGCCGGAAGTATCGGAAAACAAAACTCTGATAAAGTGGATTTTTGGACACGGAAAGAATTTGATAAATTTATGGAAGTGGTTTCTGATAAACCAATGTCAAAAGCAGCTTTTAATATTCTGTTTTGGACTGGTTGCCGTTCGGGAGAACTTCTCGCTCTCACTTTAGAAGATATAGACTTCAAATCAAAGACTTTACGCATAAATAAAAGCTATGCAAGGCTAAACGGTGAAGACCTTATCCAACGCCCAAAAACCGAAAAAAGCACTCGAATAATAACCCTTCCTGATTTTCTTCTTGATATTTTGCGGGAATATATCGCCGTTCTTTATGAACCGCAACCCAAGGAGCGGCTCTTCAATGTTACAAAACGCTATTTACAGCACGAAATGGAAAGAGGTTGCGACTTTTCCGGCGTTCGTAAGATTCGCGTTCACGACCTCCGACACTCTCACGCATCTTTGTTAATTGAAATGGGCTGCTCTCCGCTTCTCATAAAAGAACGCCTCGGACACGAAAAAATCCAAACTACTTTACAAACATACTCCCACTTATACCCAAACAAACAAGAAGAACTAGCGAAAAAACTTGAAAAATTCGCTTCTCGTAAAAAATAGTACTTTTTAAGTACTTTATTAACGTCAAAAACGCCGCTATTCCTCATTATTTAAGGAATAGCGACGTTTTCACATTTCATTCAAATTCAATAGTACCCGGTGGCTTGCCCGTGCAATCGTAAAATACGCGATTTACGCCTTTGACTTCGTTTACGATGCGGGTTGTGACTTTCGCCAAAACTTCCCACGGAAGTTTTGCGGCTTCCGCCGTCATAAAGTCTGATGTGACAACAGCGCGAAGAGCGATTGCGTAGTCATAAGTGCGCCCGTCGCCCATAACACCGACGGAGCGCATATTCGTGAGCGCGGCGAAATATTGACCGATATTTTTGTTTGCGCCCGCTTTTTCAAGTTCTTCACGATAAATAGCGTCCGCGTCTTGCACTATTTTTATCTTTTCTTCCGTGACTTCGCCGATTATGCGTATGCCAAGCCCGGGACCGGGGAAAGGCTGACGTTCCACTAATTTTTCAGAAAGTCCCAGTTCCCTTCCGACTTTTCGCACTTCGTCCTTAAAGAGAAGTCTTAACGGCTCGACTATTTCCTTAAAATCCACAAAATCGGGCAGCCCGCCTACGTTGTGGTGAGATTTTATGACGGCGGATTTGCCTAATCCGCTTTCGATAACGTCGGGATAAATCGTGCCTTGCGCCAAAAAATCAACCGCGCCGATTTTTTTTGCCTCTTCCTCAAAAACGCGGATAAACTCTTCGCCTATAATTTTGCGTTTCTTTTCCGGCTCGGTTACGCCCTTTAATTTCGCGTAAAATCTGTCTTTAGCGTTGACTCTGATGAAATTTAGGTCAAAATCCCCGCCCGCGCCAAAGACCGCCTCGACCTCGTCACCTTCGTTTTTGCGAAGCAGCCCGTGGTCAACGAAAACGCAGGTGAGCTGCTTACCTACGGCTTTAGAGAGCAGAGCCGCCGCAACGGAGGAATCCACGCCGCCCGAAAGCGCGCAAAGCACTTTTCCGTCGCCGATTTTCGTCTTTAACCTTGCGATTTCATCTTTAGCGAAGGTGTTCATCTGCCAGTTTCCGCCGGTTTCGCAGATTTTTCTCGCAAAATTTGCTATCATCTTCGCCCCTTCGACGGTGTGCATAACTTCGGGGTGAAACTGCGTGGCGTATAGCTTTTTCTCCGCGTTTTCAAAAGCGGCGACGGGGCAATTTTTTGTGCTTGCCGTAACCTTAAAATTTTGCGGAAGAGCCGTAACTCTGTCCGTATGGCTCATCCAACAAATTGTGTTTTCGGATACTCCTTCAAAGAGTTTGGAAGACGAGTCGGAAATTTTAACTTCCGTATGCCCGTATTCGCTTGTTTCTGCAGGTTCAACCCTGCCGCCCAAAATATGCGCCATAAGCTGCGAGCCGTAGCATATTCCTAAAACAGGAATATTTAATTCGAATAATTCTTTGTCGTACAAAAGAGCGTTTTCCTTATACACGCTTTCTGGCCCGCCGGTTAAGATTATCCCTTTGGGATTC
>JAGBMX010000130.1 GCA_017634675.1 Selenomonadaceae bacterium
GCAATCAGAGAGCCTCTCCTGAAAGGAGAGGTGCCCGAAGGGCGGAGAGGTTGACCATGAAGAGCACTATTTTTCTTTTTTTACTACTCGTGAATAGTAACATCGCTGCCGTTACTGCAAAAATTTCCTTAATTTCACCGCATTTGCGTGCGCCTCAAGCCCTTCCGATTCAGCCAGTTTGACTATATCATCGCTTGCCTCTTTAAGAGCGGCTTCCGTGTAAGAAATTATGCTGGTGCGTTTTAAGAAAGTTTCTACGTTCAAAACGGAATAAAACCTAGCCGTGCCGCCTGTGGGAAGAACATGATTGGGGCCTGCGAAATAATCGCCTAAAGGTTCCGGAGAATAGGAACCCAGGAAAACAGCGCCTGCGTGTTTTATTTTGGGAAGAATTTCAAAAGGCGCGCTTGTTAATATTTCCATGTGTTCCGGCGCAGAATAGTTGGCAAATTCTATTCCCTGCTCCAAATCTTCAGCTATCACGATAAGTCCGTTTCGCTCTACGCTAGCCTCTGCAATTTCTTTCCTAGGCAGCGCCGCAAGCTGGATTTGTACTTCTGCGGCAACTTTTTCGGCTAAATCCAGAGAATCGGTAATAAGTATGCTGGACGCAAGAGGGTCATGTTCTGCTTGGCTTAACATATCCGCCGCGGCAAGTTTTGGATCCGCGCTTTTGTCCGCCAATATCAAAATTTCGCTGGGACCCGCCAACATATCAATATCCACCGCACCGAAAACCTCTTTTTTCGCAAGCGTTACGAAGAGATTTCCCGGGCCCGTTATCTTGTCAACTTGAGGAATGGTTTTCGTGCCGTAAGCGAGAGCCGCTATCGCTTGCGCTCCCCCCGCTTTGTAAACTTTTGCGACTCCCGCGAGTTTTGCCGCGATAAGCACATAGGGATTTATTTTTCCGTTTTTAGGCGGCACAGTCATTATAATCTCTTTAACCCCCGCAACGGAAGCGGGAATGGCGTTCATCAACACGGAAGAAGGGTAGGCGGCCGTACCACCGGGAACGTAAATTCCGACTTTATCCAAAGGAATAACGGATTGCCCCAAAATGGAGCCGTGGTCCCTGTATGTTATCCAAGAGTTCGGCTTCTGCTCTTCGTGGTATCTTCTGATGTTCGCCGCAGCGCGGGATAAAGCCGCTACGACTTCTTTATCCGCTTCCTTTTCCGCCGCTTTAAATTCGTCCTCGGTGACAATCAAATCGCTTGCGAGGGCTTCCACTCCGTCAAACATTTTAGTATAAGACAATAGGGCTTCATCGCCTTTTTCCCGTACATCCCTAACGATACGACGCACAAGTTCTGCGGGCGATAAATCCTCGCCGAAGAGTTTCTTGTTGGCTTCCCGTATCTTCGGCGAAAGCTCCACCTCATCGAATGGCGCTTTCTTTAAAAGACGAAAAATCTCATCTTTACCGGCTTCTTTTGCATTTATTATTTTCATTAATCTGCTCCTTAATTTTATCCATTTCTATACCTCGTTACTCCATTCCTCTACAGTAACGCACGATATATCGGGGAACTGCCTTAGTTGTTTATCATTAGTCAAGAACAATTCACACTGTCCTTGAACGGCGCAAGCTAATTGAATAGAATCGAACGCTTTAAAACTACGATACCTAGCTCGTATCTTAGCTGCTTCTTCAGCGATTGCTTCATTTATGTTGCAGATATCCAAATTAGATTCTTTGACAAATCGCCAAAAAGCGTTAACCGCTTTAACATCTCTGTTTCTGTAGGGATAAACAAGATATTCCATACAAGTGATGGAAGAGGTTATAATCTCACATTTATTCAACGAAAAAAATGAAAATATCCTAGCAGTATTCGAACACAGCGGCGATTCTTTATCCAAAAAATATATCAAAGGAGCGGTATCTAAAAATACTTTGTTAAAATCTCTCATCGCTTCTCATTTCTTTTATATATTCATCAACTCTATCTATACTGCCAAATAATTTTCCGGCGCTCCCGGCGTAGTCGTTTATATCAACGTTAGAGCCAAAAAATCTTTTCTTGCCTGATGTTTTATTATTCTTGTTTAGCGAGATTTCATTACCGTTTTGTCTTAGCATTTCATCTACCATTGCCAAAACAATGCGAATATTTTCTTCCGGCAAAAGTGCGATTTTATCAACTGCTGCTTGCATAAGCGTCATTTTCAACCACGCCTTTCCATTATGGAGCATCTTGCAATATCTTCTTCAAATCCCTAACCAACGCTTCAATGCGGTCAAATTTCAACCTGAAACTGACTCTGTTTGCTATGAGCCTTGCCGTTAGATCCATTATCCGCGCTATTTCCTCCAGTCGGTTTTCCTTTAACGTGGCGCCTGTTTCAACTATATCCACAATGCTTTCGGATAATCCCACTATGGGTCCAAGCTCTATGGAGCCGTTCAGCTTGACGTATTCCATTTGCATACCCTGACGGGTGAAAAATTCTTCGGCTATATGCGGAAATTTTGTGGCAACCCTTGTATGCGCGTAATCGGATAGTTTCGCCCGCTTTCTGTCTTTGGGAACGGCCATCATTAAATGACAGGCGCCAAAACCTAAATCTAAAAGTTCGTACACGTCTTTTTCAGATTCTAACAGCACGTCTTTCCCGATAACTCCGATATCCGCCGCGCCGTATTCGACGTAGGTGGGCACGTCCGCCGTCTTGGTTATGATAAAGCGAATTTTTTTCTCCTCGTTTGAAATTACGAGCTTTCGCGATTTTTCGCTTAAATTTTCCGCATCATAGCCAACTTTTTTTAAAAGCTGGGCCGAAAGTGAAAATAATTTTCCCTTTGGAAGGGCTATGGTCAAATACTCCAAATCATTGTCTTGCATATATCCTCCTAGTTCATTTCGTCCGCTTTTTTTAGGAGCGAAAGCTCTTTAGACTGGTTTAAAACGCTTTCATGGTGCAAGCGGATTATTTCCGCCTCTTTGACAAAACCCGCTTCTGTTAAGAGTTTCGCTCCTATTTGAGGATGATTGTAATAAATATATAAAAATCTAAAATATTTTGAAAGATACCGTCCTATTTTCTTTGAAAATCCGTTTATCAAAACGGCGAAAACTTTTCCAAAAACGCTCGAATCCACGTTTCGCCTGCCTACGTCGTGCAGAAGCGCAAGACGCACTAAAAATTCTCTTTCTCCACTATACTCAAATTTTTCTATGGTTCTCGCAACCGCTAAGGCGTGGGCTTGGTCAAACTCCGCCATGGCGAAAAACAGGGACTCGCCTTTATCGTTAAGATATTTTTTTGCATAATCCTTATCCTCGTCGGTAATTTTTGCAAATACTGCGCGAAAGAATTGCCCCGCCCGGGTCATTTCAGGTACACAACCTCGTCAAATCCGTTTTCGCCGCCGTAAAGTTTCGCCTGCTCCTCGTTTTCGGCTTGTAACGCCAAGCATATAATTTTACCCGCCAAGCGAAGTTCTTTGGCTTTTGCTATAGCTTCTTTCAGCTTGCCTTCCGCATAGGCGATATAAATTCCAGTTGACTTATCTTTATCTGAATTCCCTTCACGTTCCTTCGCAAGCAAAATTCGCTCAATGCCGATGGCAAACCCGATAGCGGGGAGAGGTCTGCCAAAATCCGAAAGCAGGCGATCGTATCTGCCGCCGCCGCAAAGGGGAAAACCCAGTCCCGCCGTATAAGCTTCAAATACTACGCCCGTATAATAATTCATGTCTCTTAAAATGCCAAGGTCAAAGGAAATATACTCGCTAACTTCATAAGCTTCAAGGATGGAATAAACCTCGGTAAGCCGCTCTATCGCGTATCGGCTCTGTTCGTTTAACGCCATGTTTCGAGCGCGGTTTAAAATTTCACCGTTTCCCTTTAAATATGGAATTTCTTTTAATGCCGCCTTGCCTTCCGCGGAAATTTCAAGAGAATCTATTATTTTTTCGTACTCCACCAAATTCCGCCTTTCCATAACCTGTTGCAAATTCTCCGCAACATCGGACGGGATTCGGTACTGCTCCATAATGCCTTTTACAAAATCAACCCTGCCGATTGACACTTTAAAATTCTTAATTCCCGCCGCCAGTATCCCGTAAACGGCAAGAGCGATAATCTCTGCGTCCGCCGCAGCGCTTTGAGAGCCAATAAGCTCAACGCCTGCTTGATAAAACTCGCATTGACGTCCCTTTTGAATCTCCGCGTTTCTGTATACGCCGCTTATGTAAGAAAGTTTTAAGGGAAGCGGACTGTCTTTAAACCGCATAGCCGCAAGCCTTGCGATAGGAGTCGTCATTTCGTGGCGAAGGGCAATGGTACGATTGTCTTTAGCCACAAATTTAATCAATCGGCTTTCGTCCGCGCGGTTTGCGCCGAACATAAGGGTATCAAGATATTCCATCGTAGGGGTCACCACTTCTTTATAACCCCATTTAGAAAAAAGTTCAGCAATTTTATTTTCGATAAGCCGTTTTTCTTTTGCCTCGTCGGGCAAAAAATCCCGCATACCGTAAGGTATTTTTAAGACGATATTCTCCATATATTCCTCCGAACGACATTATTTTTTTCCAAAAAAAGACAGGATGAACCAAATTACCAAGAGTACGCCCAGTATTATAAGAGCGACGGGCAAAGCGATAAAGAGCAAAAAGGCGGCGACGGCGGCTATAATAAGACCCAATAGGATTTTTACCCAGATAGAATCCGTTCTAAAAGTAAAATTTCCGATGCGGATAACGGAAATTTTCTCGCCTGTCTCAAAAAAATCCGTATCTTGTACTTTGCCGTTTTCTATGGTGATGCCGTCGAAAAATTTTTCTTCCTCTTTGGACAGCACCCGCACACCCTTAGATTCCATAGCCGCCTCCCACTATTCTGTTTACAACAAAACAAAACCTCTAAAAACCGCGTAATTTCTCCGATAACTCCCCGCCTCTTCGGGGCGGAGAATCATAAAAACAAGTTTTTCAGTTTTCAGAAATGCCCGCAAAATAATAATAGTACTTCTACAAAAAAAAATTTTTTCCTTTTTTCCGAAATGATATGTTACTATTTGCGGAAAATTTTTTTGATACTCTTTGCAGATAGCAACTACGATGTTACTATTCACGGGTAATACAACATAGTGGTGCGAAAGGTGAATTAGTGCCGTTCATGGTCGACCTCTCCACCGCTTCGCGGTCCCCCTCCCCTTTCAGGGGAGGCAACGTGAAGACAACTTTTCTATTATATATCCACAAAATGAGAAATCAGAGGCCTCCCCTGAAAGGGGAGGTGCCCGAAGGGCGGA
>JAGBMX010000131.1 GCA_017634675.1 Selenomonadaceae bacterium
AAGTTTTTTCTTCGCCAGAAGAAAAAACTACATACGTCAGCATTTCAACAAGACGTCCGAGAGGCGGGAGATTTAAACTCCCGCCTTTCTTCCGATATAGACCCCCACCTAAGAGGTGGGGGACATCTAGTCTTGTTATATATCCACAAAATGAGAAATCAGAGAGCCTCCCCTGAAAGGGGAGGTGCCCGAAGGGCAGAGGGGTTGACCATGAAGAGCAATATTTTTCTTTTTTTACCACTCGTGAATAGTAACACACTGAAAAATGAAATATATCGGCAGTATCATTGCAGTCTTAGCAAGATCCGAAACACAAAAATACGCGACCTTCGCCTGATTGGTTTTCAAAGCAAAAGCCGCGTATTTTTATACCCTGTTTGTTTCTTCTGTCAAATTTTTAAGCCATTTTGTATCAACCGCTTCTAAATCCTTCGTTGTGGCTCTCCATTTCCAGTTCATTCCCACAGTACCCGGAATATTCATGCGATGTTTGCTGTCTAAGAAAAGCAAATCCTGAAGGGGAATTATCGCCATTCTTCCACTAGATCTATAAGCAAACTCCACAAGTTTTTTTGACATCTCTTCACTATTTTTCATATCCGCCCCAAGTAGATTAGAAAGAGCAAGTTTGTACTCATCGGAAAGTTCCCGCTCATACCAGCCTCTGGTGGTGTTGTTATCATGCGTTCCGGTGTATACGATGCTATTCTCTGACGGCACAAAACCATAACGGTTGTCACCTGCAAAGTTAATGGCGAAATGCAAGACTTGCATTCCGGGGAAATCGCAAGCGGCTCGAAGAGTTTCCACCTCGTCCGTTATTATTCCCAAATCTTCCGCCACAATTGGAAGCTTTCCTAAAGCGATTCTTATTGCATCAAAAAACGGTTTTCCAGGACCTTTAACCCATTTGCCATTGATTGCTGTTTTGGCGGAGCCGTTAACCTCCCAATAGGCCTCGAATCCGCGGAAATGATCTATTCGGACAATATCAACTGTCTCATACAATTTTTGGAAACGATTTTTCCACCAAGCATAATTTTCATCTTTCATAGCGGTCCAATCGTATTGCGGATTGCCCCAAAGTTGCCCGGTTGCGCTGAAATAATCCGGCGGCACACCCGCTACCGTATTCGGCGCGCCATCTTCGTCAAGGTCAAAAAGATGTTGATTCGCCCAACAATCTGCGCTGTCGTGAGATACGAATATGGGCATATCTCCCAATATCTCGACGCCTTTTTCATTGGCGTATTCGTGAACCTTTTTCCACTGAGCGTCGAAAAGGTATTGTTGGAACTTTACGAATCCAATCTCGTCAGCAAGTTTTGTCTTAAGTTTGGCAAGAGAGGATTTCTGCCGCGTCCTTACTTCTTTTGGCCATTTTGTCCAAGCCTCTCCCCGATAATACTCCTTAAGCGCCGTAAACAGGGAAAAATCGTCTAGCCAGTATGCTTGTCTTTCGATGAACTCCGAATAATCTTCTGGATAGGGGCGTTTAAATGCGGCGTATGCTTTTTTCAGCGCCTCACGCTTGAAGAGCCAAGCCTTTTCAAAATCCGCCACATTTTTTTCGGTTGCATTTTTCGTCGCTATGTCTTTTTTTGTCAAAAGGTTGCGCTCTACTAAATCCTCTAAGTCAATAAGAAGAGGATTGCCCGCAAAGGCAGACGGGGATTGATATGGTGAAAATCCGAAGAAATCCACCGGACCCATTGGCAAAATTTGCCATACCGATTGTTTTGCCTTGCTGAGCATATCTATAAACTTAAATGCGGATTTCCCAAAATCCCCCGTTCCATACGGCGACGGCAATGAAGTGGGATGCAAGAGCACACCGGCTTTTCGCTTATATTTTGGTTTTAATGCAAGTTCTTTTAAAGCAAGAAACGACAAAGGCTTTATAACGAGTTTTAACTTACCGCGAACAACGCTAAACTGTTCTCCCGTAAATTCATCCGCAAAAGTTCCCGCCGTAAAATCAAAAGTATCTATATAAACGATACGTTCTTCATTGCTTCTGTTTAGGGCAATTACAAAGGTTTCGTTATCCGCAGCCCTGTTAAAAGCGTCCTTGTTATTTCTTATAATCCGCGCAAAAGCGAAAACGTCTCCTTCGCCAAATAACGGAATAATTTCGCCTCTTTCCAGAACGGGATGATTTTTCCTTAAATCTACGCATTTTTTGTAAAAATCCAAAAGCTCTACATTTTCATGTCCCCAAGGAAAAGGCGCGCGAGAATCTTTTGCGCCCGCTTCGTCAGCGTAATAAATTGATGGCGCGCCAACATAGGTAAACTGCCATAACGCAGCCATTTTTTGGCGTTTAACAGCCGTTTCCCCCTCGCCGAAAACTTTACCGATTCGCTCAGTATCATGACTACCCAATAAATTCATGGCAAGATACTGCGCCTGTTTAGGATAATTTTCGTGATAACTGGACAATTTTTGAAACAGAGTTTTGCCGTCAATATGATTCATAATGAAATCAATGACGTTCGCTCTAAACGGATAACCTGTGGCGCCATCCATCTCTCTGCCGGATAAATAGGTTCTGGGCGTATCGTAAGCCACTTTGTTCGACGCATCGTCCCAAACCTCGCCGATAACCGCCGCGCCTTTCTTATTCGCCGCTTGGTAAAACTTTTCGGTAAAAGCCGACGAAAGGTCGCCCGGAGCATTCAACCGAAATCCCGCCGCGCCCATGTTCAGCCAATGATTTAACACACTGTCTTTACCGTTAATGACAAAATCTTGAAAACCTTCGTTCCGCTCTCTTATCTTGGGGGTTTTCTCGTCTCCCCAACGGGCTTCGTATTTATGTGGAAAATCCCAAAATTCGAACCAAGGGTTGTACTTTGATTTCCGACTCTGGTACGCTCCTTCCTCATCAAAGAGTTTCCCTTTGTTAAAATAACGGCTGTCTGCGCTAACGTAACTGAAAACTCCCTCAAGAATAATCTTGATTCCTAATTCTTCGGCTTTCTTCGTCAGCTTCTTAAAATCTTCTTCAACGCCTAACGCATCATCCACAGTCATATGATCCAAAATATCATAGCGATGGCTGGTATTTCCTAGGGTAATCGGAGTTAAATGAATAACGTTTATCCCCAATTCCTTTAAATATTCCAGTTTTTCGCAAATTCCCGCCAAATCTCCGCCGTAAAATTCCTCAAGCCCGTTTGCTCTATCTCCTAAGGGCGGATTTTCAAAATCCGCATGAAAAACCGCCCGCTTTTTATTTACCAATTTGACTTTCGAACGATAAAATCTATCGGGGAAAATCTGGTAATAAATAGCGTTCTTCATCCAATCGGGCGAATTCTGTTCCTCATAAACAGTTATTTGAAAACTTTCAGGATTATCCTCTACAAGTTCTCCAACACCGCCCAATTTTTCTTTATTATTGCCGTAGTAATAAATTTTTCCTTCGTCTTCGATTATAAAATAATACCAAACAAGAGTTCCTTCTTTAGGCAGCTCAATCTCCGCAGAATATCTTTCACTTCCGTTATCGGGTAAAGTTTTAACGGTCTTGACAATCCGCTCTCCTTCACCCACTACCCAAAGTCGAATACAAACATTCCTATGTTTCTCGCTTCTATCAAAAATCATAAGGGCTAATGAAATTTTATCTCCCGCCCGCGCAGCTCCAATTTTTGACCTGTAATACAAATTTCTTGTATTATGAAAAACTTTATTTTTTTCTATCATAATGTTTCCTCCCCGGTAGATAACACATGAACTCTACCGTTTTTATCTTCCATTTGCGACGCGTCCGATTATTTATCAAAAGTTCCTGTCAATGCCCAGAATTTTCATTACACCGTAATCATATCCTTCAACTTATCAAAAGTTTTTTCGCCTATGCGAGGAACATTTTTTAGCTCATCGACCGTTTTAAAATCTCCGTGTCGCTCCCTATATTCGATTATTTTTTTAGCGGTAGAAGGACCTATGCGCGGAAGTTTTTGAAGTTCTTCGGCAGACGCTGTATTAATATTTATAAGTTCGTTAGATTTTTGTAGATTGCTTTCGTATTTTTCAGATGTTATGTTTTTTTTAAAAGGGACGGTAATTTGTTCGCCATCTTTAACAGGTCGCGCCATGTTTAGTGTCTCGGAATCCGCCATAGCCAAAAGTCCGCCGGAAAGATTGATTATTTCTCCCAATCGAGCGTCTATCGGAGCGTAAACCAGTCCAGGTTTTGCTATCGCCCCTTCTATGTATACCACTATCTGTTTAGCGTCCATTGACGGGTTTGAGTTTTCTTTAGCCGCAACATCGGCGGTTCCTTTGGGTTCAGCGCTTAAATTTTCTTCATTCCCGCTTTCGCCTATGTTGTAAAAAATCCCTATCGAAACAAATCCCACTATAAAGAACAACGTTAAAAGAGTCTTCCCGCCAAAATTCATTTTGATTTTTCCTCGATAACCCTGTCAATTTCCTTGAAAAGCTCTTCAACTAATTTATCTTCGGGGACTTTTCGTATAATCTCGCCTTTTCTAAATACCAATCCTTCGCCTTTGCCGCCCGCAATTCCGACGTCTGCGCCTCTCGCTTCGCCGGGGCCGTTTACCACGCAACCCATCACCGCAACTTCAATAGGCGCGGTTATCCCCGCAAGCTTTTCCTCCACTTTTTCCGCTATCGCCGGCAAATCAATACAAGTCCTGCCGCAGGTAGGGCAAGCAATTAGTGTAGGTCCGTATTCTTTTAATCCCAAAGCCTTTAAGATTTCGTTTGCGACTTTAACTTCAACCACAGGATCTCCGGTAAGAGAAATTCTAAAGGTATCGCCGATACCTTCAGCCAAAAGCGCGCCTATTCCTACGGCGGATTTGATAATTCCGGATTTCACAGTTCCCGCTTCGGTAATGCCCAGATGCAACGGATAATCGCATTTTTCGTGCATGAGCCTGTAAGCTGCGATAGTAAGCGGCACATCGTGCGCTTTTAGAGATATTTTTATATCGTGAAAATCTTCGGCTTCTAAAATTGCAACGTGTTCCAAAGCAGACTCTACCATGGCTTCCGCCGTTACCCCGCCGTATTTTTCCAAGAGCTTTTTATCGAGAGAGCCGGCGTTTACGCCGATACGAATCGGAACGTTCTTTTCTTTCGCCAATTTCACAACGGCTCGCACATTCTCCGCGCCGCCTATGTTCCCCGGATTTAGTCTCAACGCCGCTATTCCCTGATTCATAGCTTCTATGGCGAGACGATAATCAAAGTGAATATCCGCAACCAACGGCACGTTTACTTCTTTAATGATATTTCCCAAATTCTTAGCCGCATCCATATCCGGTACGGCAAGCCGCACAATATCGCAACCCGCCGCAACAAGCGCGCGGATTTGAGAAAGCGTTCCAACCGTATCGGTGGTTTTTGTGTTTGTCATGGACTGCACGGAAATCGGCGCGCCGCCGCCGACAGCTACATTTCCTATATGAATCTGTCTAGTCATAATCAGCCTCCTAAAAAGATTCGCACTATATCGTTTTTGGTTGCGTAAAGCATAAGCATAGCGAGGATTGCAATGCCGCCTATTTGAGCCGCATGGAGAATTTTGCCGTTAATAGGCTTGCCGATAACGCCCTCTATCATCAACGCCAAAAAATGACCGCCGTCTAGCACGGGAATTGGGAACAGGTTTATTATTCCCAAGTTCAAACTGAGAAACGCCATAAAATTTAGCAGCGGAGTTATACCCATTTTCGCAACTTCGCCCGTCATGTGAACAACGCCGACGGGCCCCGCCAATCCTTCGCCCGAAAATTGCGAGAGAAGTCTCCCAAGTTCAGCTATCATCTGCCCGATTATCGACACGGTTTGTTTTACCGCCAACCCCGCCGACTCAAAAAAACCTGCGGGAGTCGTAATCGTCGAGCCGATTATGCCTATCATGTTTCGCTTATACATTTCGTCATAAGCGGATTCGACCTTAGCCGTGTTTTTTGCTCCGTCTCGTTCGTACACTATCTCCATTTCCCCGGTAGCGCCCCTGATACCCGCGAATATTTCGCTCCAAGAAGTCACTTCCTTACCGTTTATGGCGATAATCTTATCTCCCGCCTTAAGTCCAGCTTTATCCGCCGCTTTATTTGTCGCTACGCCCCCCAAAATCGGTTCGTTAGACGGAGTTGAAACGCCGTTAAAGAAGAATATCCCCCAAAATATGAACACGGGTAGCAAAAGGTTCATAGCGGAACCCGCCACTATCACAAGCATCCGTTTAGGCACGGATTTTTCGCAATATCCTCTCTCTCCCGCTTTATTATCCTCTTTGGTCATCCCCGCTATATCGTTAAATCCGCCCAAAGGAATAGCCCTTAGCGAATAAACGGTTTCCCCTCGTTTATAACTAAAAATCTTAGGCCCGAACCCAATAGCAAATTCGTCAACCCGCATTCCCGTCATTTTAGCAGTAACAAAATGCCCCAATTCATGCACTAATACAAGTATCCCAAACACCACAACAACTGCTATTACCGTCACTTTTTCTTCTCCTTCTTAGTTGGTCTTTTACTTTCTTTTTCTCTTTTCTTTTTTGAAAAAAAGAAAAGAGAAAAAGAAAGTAACAAAGAAAAAGAGAAAAGAAAAAACTTTATCAAACATAAATTTTCAATTTTCGCTAAACCCCTTATTAAAGTTTTTTTCTTTTTTCTTTTGTTTCTTTTCTTTTTTCTATTTTTACAAAAAAAGTAAAAAGAAAAGAAAAGAAAGAACTCGCCTATACCCCAAAACCAAGAGCGAAATAGTAAACAATGGGAGCGTTAAACAGTACGCTGTCGAATCGGTCCAGAACACCGCCGTGACCGGGGATTAGATTGCCGGAATCCTTTATGCCTGTGTGTCGCTTTAAAGCTGATTCGACTAAATCTCCCAATGCGCCGAAGATTGCTAAAATAACGCCTAAAAGGGGCATGAAATAGAGATGAAATCCGAAGAAAAAATGACCGATAACAAAGATAACGACAGTGGTGCCTATAAGCCCTCCAATAAAGCCTTCTATGGTTTTGTTGGGACTTATATCTTCGGAAAGTTTGGTTGTCCCTACGGCTTTGCCCGCAAAATAGGCGAAAGAGTCGCTCGCCCATGTACCTATGAACATGAGCCATATAAAGGCTTCGCCTCGGGTAAAGTTGCCAAAGATGGTTTCTATTTGTATTTCTGGAGCGAAAAATCTTAGCATTATCAAATGGGAAAAAGCGAGTCCAATATAGACAAATCCCGCTACAGAAATTCCCGCTCCTTGAAACCCCGTCTTTTCAAAGCTAAATACCGAGCCTAAAAGCAACAGAAGTGTCCCTAGCATAACGGTTCCGACAATACCGGGCAAACCGCAAAAATACGTTGCGCCTAAAAGAGCCGTTACCAGTATGAAGCCTAATTTTGGCGACACATGAAGGTCTATGTTTAAAAAGGCCGCCGCGTATTCTTTCCAAGCGATAAGGGCTAAAATCGTTACCGCAGCGGCGAAAACCGCGCCTCCCACATTTATTATAAAAGCGGCAACGAGTATTCCTACCACGCCCGTTATAATCCTTTGTTTCAACAATCACATCTCCCGTTATACCCCGCCGAAACGCCTGTTTCTGGCGGCAAATTCCTTTATCGCCTCTATAAATTCTCTTTCGCTAAAATCCGGCCAAGGAGTATTCGTGTACCAAAATTCGGCGTACGCCGCTTGCCATAAGAGAAAATTTGATAGTCGCATCTCTCCGCTGGTTCTTATTACTAAATCCACGGGCGGCGCGCCGAATGTGTCCAAATATTTCTCAAAATCGGCTTCGGTAAGGGAATCTATATTAGCGTCCGTATCTTTTGCCAACAGCTTAGCCGCCCGCAGAATTTCATCGCGTCCGCCGTAGTTTGCCGCTATGGTAAACAAAATTCCACCGTTATTTTTCATTAACTCTTCGGCGTTTGCCATTTCATTTTGAAGCTTTTCTGAAAATCCGGTTCTATCGCCTATAAATTTTATTCTTACCTTTTTTTCGTGCATCTCCGCAAGTTCTTTAGCAAGATACTCGGAAAAAAGCGACAATAAAAAATCCACCTCTTCTTTGGGACGCTTCCAATTCTCCGTTGAAAAGGCGTATACAGTTAGCGCTTCTATACCGATATCGTCAGCCAAGCGAAGTATTCTTTTAAGTGTTTTGACTCCCGCCGCATGACCTGCTGTACGAAGAAGACCTTGTCCTTTTGCCCAGCGACCGTTTCCATCCATTATAACTGCAACATGTCGGGGAAGTTTCTCTTTATCTATATCATCTATATCAATCGGTTGCTTTTTTGAACCGCCGAAAATTTTTCTCAACATAAAATTTGCTCCATACAATAAGAAGCTGCTTTCCTTTAAGAAAACAGCTTCTTTTCGTCTTCTCAGGGCGCCGCAATTGCGGAAACGGGGCAACCCGCCGCGCAAGAACCGCACTCCACGCACTTTTCAGCATCTATTTCATAATGCTCCGCACCCTCGCTGATAGCTTCAACAGGGCAGGTAGAAGCGCAAGAACCGCAAGAAATGCAGTCATCGCCGATTTTATATGCCAATTTGCTCTCCTCCTTTCGCCTTGGGTTTGCACAAGAAGCCCAAGACCAGCCTTCTTTCGCCCCCCAAGCTCTCCTTTTCTTGCAGGACGTAGAGATCTTTCTCGTCTATATCGAATACGCTACGCTTCGCGCGCGTGATCTCCCATGAAAATTTCTCGCCACTACTTTCAAGCTCCGCTTTTACTTCGTTAAATTCGCGACCTATATATGGACTCAAACTTCCATAACCTCTTTTTCCTTGGTGGCTCTTGCAGAATCCACTTGTTTTACATAGCTGTCCAAGAGTTTTTGCATTTTCTCCTGACCCTTTTTGGAATCGTCCTCGGTTATTTCCTTAGCCTTTTCGGATTTCTTTATGGCGTCGTTGCCGTCTCTCCTGATGTTCCTAAGGGAAACTTTGGCTTCCTCCGCCTTCTTGTTTACGGTTTTCACCACTTCCAAGCGACGTTCCTGAGTCATCTGCGGTACGGCGAGACGAATGGAGGTTCCGTCGGAATTGGGCGATAACCCTAAATCAGATTTCATTATCGCTTTTTCTATATCGTGAAGTATGGTTTTCTCCCAAGGCTGAATTACAATCATGCGAGCTTCCGGCACAGTGACTTTCGCCACCTGATTAACGGGAGTAGGCGTGCCGTAATAATCCACCATCACCTTATCCAAAAGCGCAGGAGTGGCGCGACCGGCTCTGATTGATGCGAATTCTTTCCTCAACGATTCCATACTTTTCTTCATGCGTTCTTCTTGCGTTTTTAAGATGTCCTCTACCATGAGATATTCTCCTTAATTTATTCAAATTCGCCGACGGTCGTACCAATTGGCTCTCCCAAGGCGGCTTTTAAAATATTTTCATGCTTGTCTATATTAAACACCACAAGTTGAATCTTATTGTCCATACAAAGAGATGTAGCCGTCGAATCCATGACTTGAAGCCCCATGTTTAAAATATCCATGTATCTCAAATGGGCGAACCGCTTCGCATCGGGGAATTTGTTGGGGTCTTTGTCGTAAATGCCGTCGGTGCCCTTTTTTGCCATCAGGATAACGTCCGCTTCAATCTCTGCGGCGCGAAGAGCAGCCGTCGTATCCGTGGAAAAATACGGATTGCCCGTACCGGCTCCGAATATCACCACTCGACCTTTTTCCATATGACGAATAGCTTTTCTTCTTATGTACAATTCGGCGATTTGACGCATTTCGATAGCGGTCTGCACACGGGTAGCCACTTCTATTTTTTCAAGAGCGTCTTGAAGCGCAAGAGCGTTCATAACGGTTGCCATCATGCCCATATAATCGGCTTGGGCGCGATCCATGCCCTTGGCGCTGCCGGAAAGTCCGCGCCAGATATTGCCACCGCCTACTACAACAGCCACATCAATATTTTCTTTGCGAATACTCTTTATAGCAAGAGCCACATCCTCAACCACAAACGGATCGATACCGAAGCCCTGCGTACCCGCAAGGGACTCGCCGCTCAGTTTCAGCAAAACTCTAGAATACTTCCGCAATCAAGTCACCCCTATTCACAATCTCTTTTGTATGTTTTTCTACACAAAAATAAAAAATCCTCTTTTTGAAAAAAAAATATAAATAGGCATAAATTACTCAATTAAAGAATCCGCCTTACATGAATTTTTTTTGACAAATGCGCTTACGTTTGTTAAAATGCCTTAACTCAATTTTTTTCTTCGACAGAAGAAAAACAACTTCATACGTCAGCATTTCAACAAAACGTCTGGAGGGTGAAAGATTGAAACTCCCGCGTTCCTCCAATATAGCCCTCCATCTAAGAGATTAGGGACATCTAGTTTTGTTACGGTTATAGCATAAAATATTTCGTATCGCCGGGTACGTCCTGAGCTTGTTCCGTTAGGCCATTGCAGGAACAGCAAAGGACGTACCTTTTTGCCTTTTAGGAGATGTTTTATATGTATTGGGCATATCTTTTTATTGCCGGATTTTTTGAAACATTTTGGGCGATTACGCTGAAAATGTCTCACGGATTCAGTCGCCCTATTCCGACGATATTGACATTTATCGGAATGGCATTTAGTTTTTTCTTGCTGGCGAAAGCGCTAAAAAACATTCCCGTGGGTACGGGGTATGCCGTGTGGACAGGTATTGGCATTGTAGGAACATTTCTGGTAAGCGTAATCGTTTTCCACGATTCCTTTACTCTCGGGCAGGGAATATGCGTTTTTCTTATCCTGAGCGGTATTATCGGTCTGCGTATCTTAAGCGCAAACTGAATCGAGAATTCCCCGTACTTAACTCCATTATCCAAGCGTGTAGCGCCAGCGTCGAGGCCGAATGGTTTGCTTAGTTTTGACGTTCATAATAATGACGTAAATTACTTTTTTACAGCTCAATCATAACCTCATTTATCTTTTAACGTTACTATTCACGGGTAGTACAAAAAGAAAAAACGGTGCTCTTCATGGTCGACCCCTCTGCCCTTCGGGCACCTCCCCTTTCAGGGGAGGCTCTCTGATTTCTCATTTTGTGGATATATAATAGAAAAGTCACCTTCACGTTGCCTCACCTGAAATGGGAGGGGGACTGCGAAGCGGTGGAGAGGTCATCTGTGAACGGCACTAATTCACCTTTCGCACCACTAT
>JAGBMX010000132.1 GCA_017634675.1 Selenomonadaceae bacterium
CGTGAAGGTGACTTTTCTATTATATATCCACAAAATGAGAAATCAGAGAGCCTCCCCTGAAAGGGGAGGTGCCCGAAGGGCAGAGGGGTTGACCATGAAGAGCAATATTTTTCTTTTTTTACTACCCGTGAATAGTAACACGAAAACGGCGCTTTGACAATCAAAGCAAATAAAAATCATCTTAAACCCTCAAACGACAGTAAATTTTTCGTGAAGAAAAAATTTAGACAAATGACAAAATCTTGTGTAGAATACGAAGAAAATAATTTTATTCAAGGGTGATTAAATGAACAAAAAATATTTATACTTATTAAGCATGGGACATGTCAGCGCAGACATCAACATGGGGGCGCTGCCCGCTATCCTTCCGTTTTTTGTTTCGGAGTATGGCATGAATTATACGGATGTGGCGGGAATTATCTTCGCATCTTCTTTTTTGTCCTCCGTGGTGCAACCTCTCTTTGGTTATATGGCGGACAAAAAGGAACGCCAATGGTTCATGGGGTTTGGAGTCTTAATCACGGGATTGTCGCTTGCCATAACCGGATTTATCAGGGATTATTGGACGATTTTTTTCTTTGTCACGATGATGGGAGTCGGCAACGCCATATTCCACCCGGAGGGCGCAAGAAATGTGAATAAAATTTCCGGCGCAAAAAAAGGCGGCGGCATGAGTATTTTTGGAGTAGGCGGCAATATCGGCATCGGAACGGGACCGCTTCTTGCCGTGTTCTTGCTGACTACTTTTGGAATGAAGGGTTTGCTGTTTTTCGGAATTTTGGCGATTTGCACTTCTGCCATGTTATTTTTCGTGGGCGGCAAGATAAAGCGTATCGCAAAAGAAGTGACGACTTCCATAGGCGAAAAATCAAAAGCCGTTGAAAAAAATAATTGGTCGGCGTTTAGACGGCTCTTTGCCGTTATTCTCTTCCGTTCCGCCGCTATTACCGCCATTACGGGATTTTTGCCTCTGTTTTGCATACATATTTTATCGGCTTCTCCCGCAGTCGCAGGCGCAACTCTTACGGTGCTTTCTCTTTGCGGCGCATTCGCCACATTGATTGGCGGATATTTGTCCGATAGAATAGGTTATGTTAAGGTGGTTAGGATTGGCGCTTGCCTCTTAATCCCGTGCGTTGCCGTTATCGCTTTTTCCCACAGCATATACGCTATTTACGCCGTGCTTATTCCGCTAAGTCTTGCGATGCAAGGCTCGTATTCTGCGTATATCGTGCTTGGGCAAAGTTACCTTGCAAAAAGCGTGGGTTTTGCGTCAGGTGTTACGCTTGGCTTGTCGTTTAGCATTGGCGGGATGGTTATGCCTTTTTTGGGGAAATTTGCGGATAATTTCGGACTTGAAGGATTGATGACCCTTGAAATCGGCATCGCCGTTTGTTGCGCCCTCGCTACTTTGTTGTTGCCGAATTTGACGAAAAAGGCTTAGTATAGTCTATAATGTCTCCCCGCCACTTCGGGGCGAGTAGACACAAAAAATAAATTTCAGGATATGCCTTTAATATTTTATATGTGTGTTAAGCAGGATTTTTTTATTAAAAGTAGAAACATAGAGATTAAACAGATTATATGAAGGGAGCAATAAATATGTTTAGTTCTATGAAAGGACGGCTTATTTGCATTATAATAGGGGTATCGTTATTGTCTATCCTCTCCGTCGGCGTATTTTTCACATATACCACCATATCGGAGAACGAGGAACAGTTGGCAAATTACCGCAAAGACCTTGAAACAAGTATAGAAGCCTCGTTAAGAGGCGAGACTGAAATTGCCGTAAGCCTTATAAACGAATTTTACAAAAAACAACAAGCGGGGCTTATGACGGAAGCCGAAGCTAAAAAGGCGGCGGCGGATCTTGTTCGCGAGCTTCGTTACGATAACGGGAAAGGATATTTTTGGGTTGATACGGACGAAGGCGTAAACGTGGTGCTTTTAGGTCGCGATACCGAAGGCAAATCCCGCATTAACGCCAAAGATCCGTCTGGACGCGAGTTTATAAAAGAGATGATAGCCAACGGCAAAAAGCCCGGCGGCGGTTTTACCGACTTGCAATTTGCAAAACCCGGCGAAACGGAACCCCTTCCCAAACGCAACTATACCTGCGAATATAAGCCTTTTCACTGGGTATTGGGCACGGGCGTTTGGATTGACGAAATTGACGCTAAAGTTGCCGAGCGCGAGGCGCTTTTAAAATCTAATTTGACTTCCAATTTAATTACCACTCTTATAGTGCTTGTGATTTTACAGGCGATTTTCGTATTTGTTGCGGTTTATGTTGCTAAGAATATCGCAGGTCCCGTTGAAACCATTACCAACAGAATGAGAGTAATGGGCGGCGGCGACCTTCGCATGGACAGCGCGGCAAAGGCGGAGCTTGAGGAACTTGCGCTAAGAAGCGACGAACTTGGCGTTATGAGCAAAGCCATGAACGATATGTACGAAAAAATTCGTTCCCTCATGGAGCGCATTATTGAATCTTCGGAATACGTTGCGGCGGCGTCGGAAGAACTCACTTCAACGGCGGAACAGTCTTCTGATGTCAGCCAGTCCATAGCGGAATCCGTTGTAAGCGTTGCGGGGTCTTGCTCGGAGCAATTTACGGATATTGAAATGGCAAACGGCACTACTCAAGAATTTGCGGAACACATGGATAAGTTTAAGACCGCCATAAACGAATCCGGTGAAAAGATAAAGAATACCAGCGAATACGCAAACGTTGGCCGTAAGAATGTGGAACAAGCCGTAGCGGGCATGGGCAGCATAAACGACAGCGTTCAGGCAATCTCGGCGGTTATTGGAAAACTTGGTGAGCAGTCTCAAAAAATCGGCACTATTGTGGATACTATTTCTGCAATTTCCGAGCAGACCAACCTTCTTGCGCTTAATGCGGCTATTGAAGCGGCAAGAGCCGGCGAACACGGGCGCGGATTTGCCGTTGTTGCGGACGAGGTGCGAAAACTTGCGGAACAGTCCAGCAATGCGGCGGGTGAGATTTCGTCCCTTATCAACAATATTCAAAAGGAAACCGAAAGCGCAGTCAGCGCCATGGAGTCCGGAGTATCTCAGGTAAGCGACGGCACGAAAGCGGTGGACGGCGCAGGCGCTTCGTTTAAGGAGATTTCCGAAATGGTTGAAAGCGTCGCTGAAAGCTCTCGCGCCATGGCTGCGATTGTAAACAATCTTAACGAAGGCACCGAAAGAATAAGAGAAGCTATTACAAAGATTAACGATATGGGTCGTAAAGTTGCGGACGAAGCGCAGACCGTATCCGCCGCAACGGAGGAGCAAACGGCTTCCATGCACGAAATAGCGGACGCCAGCCGAAAACTTGCTCTGCAGGCGCAGGATTTGCAAAACGTAATTGCAGAGTTTAAGATTTAAAAATTTATTAAAGTTTTTTCTTTCTCTTTTTTCTTTGCTTCTTTCTTTTTTCTCTTTCTTTTTTACAAAAAAGAAAGAGAAAAAAGAAAGAAGGATTTTGTTTTTTAGAAAAAATATATTTCTTGGAGGAATTTTTTTGTATAACAAAGTTGAAACAGGTTTAAATTTTGCCGAAAGAGAAAAGGAGATTGTAAAGTTTTGGCAGGATAACGGCATAGCTCAAAAAGCCATAGATTTAAAGGACAAGAATGACGTTTTTACCTTTTATGACGGACCTCCTACCGCTAACGGCAAGCCTCATATAGGACACGTTTTGACCCGCGTAATAAAGGATATGTTCCCTCGCTACAAATCCATGAAGGGAAAAAGAGTGCTTAGAAAAGCGGGGTGGGATACTCACGGGCTTCCCGTGGAGCTTGAGGTTGAAAAGGCAGTTGGAATCAACGGCAAAGAGGAGATTGAGTCTTACGGGATTGAGCCTTTTATAAAGAAATGCCGCGAATCCGTCTGGAAGTATAAGGGCATGTGGGAAGAATTTTCCGATGTCGTTGGATTTTGGGCGGACATGGAACATCCATACATTACCTATGAGAACGATTTTATAGAATCCGAATGGTGGGCTTTAAAAGAAATCTGGAAGAAGGGGCTGTTGTATCAGGGGCATAAAGTTGTGCCGTATTGCCCTCGTTGCGGAACTCCTCTTTCTTCTCACGAAGTTGCGCAAGGGTATAAGGATGTAAAAGAACGCTCCGCATTGGTGAAGTTTAAAGCTAAGGGCGAAGACGCATATTTTCTCGCTTGGACCACTACGCCTTGGACTCTTCCTTCAAACTTGGGACTTTGCGTAAATCCCGAAGTGGATTATGTAAAGCTAAAAGTTGGGGATACTGTATATTATCTTGCGGAAGCATTGGTTGAAACCGTTTTTGACGGAGTAGAAGGCGAACGTGAAACACTTGAGCGCATAAAGGGCAAGGATTTGGAGTACCGCGAATACGAACCTCTTTATCCTTACGCGGAGGGAAAACTTGATAAAAAAGCTTTCTTTGTGATATGCGACGATTATGTTACCACAACGGACGGCACGGGCATAGTTCACACCGCCCCCGCATTCGGCGAGGACGACAACCGCGTTTGCGCAAAGTACAATATGCCTTTCGTGCAATTTGTAAACGCTAAAGGCGAAATGACGGAAGAAACCGATTGGCCGGGGACTTTCGTAAAAGATGCGGATCCTCTTATCTTGAAGGATTTAAAGGAAAAGGGCAAACTTTTCCGCGCTCCCGTGTTTGAGCACAGCTATCCTCATTGTTGGCGCTGCGATACGCCCCTTATCTATTATGCGAGGGAAACTTGGTTTATCCGCATGACTGCCGTAAGGGACGATTTAATCGCCAACAACAAAAAAGTGAACTGGATTCCAAAATCCATCGGCGAAGGCCGCTTCGGCGATTGGCTGGAACACGTGCAGGATTGGGGAATAAGCCGCAACCGCTATTGGGGCACGCCGCTTAATATTTGGAAATGCTCTTGCGGTCACGAACACGCAGTAGGCTCAATAGCTGAATTAAAAGAACTTGCAAAAGACAAATTCGACACGATAGAACTTCACAGACCCTATGTCGACGATGTGGTTATACCCTGCAAAAAATGCGGAAAAGATATGCATAGAGTGCCGGAGGTTATAGACTGTTGGTTCGATTCCGGCGCAATGCCCTTTGCCCAGTGGCATTATCCGTTTGAAAACAAGGAAATTTTTGAAAATCATTTTCCCGCCGATTTTATTTCGGAGGCTGTCGATCAGACCCGCGGCTGGTTCTATTCGCTAATCGCTATTTCGACTCTGCTTTTCAACGAAGCGCCTTACAAAAATGTTATAGTATTGGGTCATGTGCAGGACGAAAACGGGCAGAAAATGAGCAAATCCAAGGGCAACGCGGTCGATCCGATGGAAGCTCTCACCCATTACGGGGCTGATCCCATTCGTTGGTATTTTTACGAAAACAGCGCGCCGTGGCTCCCCAACCGTTTTTCGGGTAAAGCGGTGGAAGAAGGCCAGCGCAAATTCTTGGGCACTCTATGGAACACTTACGCTTTCTTTGTTCTGTACGCAAACATCGACGATTTTGACGCTACAAAATATTCTCTTGATAAAGAGAAATTGACGGTAATGGACAAATGGTGCTTGTCTAGGCTCAACACAATGGTAAAAACGGTAGACGACTCCCTTTCAAACTACAAGGTAACTGAAGCGGCGAAAGCGTTGCAGTCCTTTGTCGAAGAACTTTCAAACTGGTACGTTAGAAGAAGTCGCGCTCGTTTTTGGGCGAAGGGCATGGAGGACGATAAAATTGCCGCGTATATGACTCTTTATACGGCTCTTGTCACGACAGCCAAAGCCGCTGCGCCAATGGTGCCATTTATTACGGAAAGCATTTACCGGAACTTGGTTTGCTCAATCGACAAGAATGCGCCTGAAAGCGTGCATTTGACGGATTTCCCGGTATGCGACGAATCTTTCATTGATACGGCTTTGGAAGAAGATATGGCGCTGCTCTTGAAAGTAGTGGTGCTTGGTCGCGCGGCGAGAAATTTGGCGGGGATAAAAAATCGTCAGCCCGTGCAAAATCTTTTCGTAAAGGCGGATAAAACCCTTTCTTCATTCTTTACGGATATAGTCGCAGAAGAATTGAACGTAAAAGCCGTAACGTTCAAGGATAATATCGAAGAATACCTTGAATATAAGTTCAAGCCGGATTTCAGAAAGCTTGGTCCGAAAGTCGGAAAAGCTATGGGAGAGGTAAAGGCTGCCCTTCAAAAATTAAACGGCGCCGAAGCCAAAAAAGCTCTTGACGATACCGGAGAAGTTAAAATTTCAACGCCGTCGGGTGAGTTTACCCTCACAAAAGACGAGGTTGAAATCGAAGTCGCCGAGAGGGAAGGCTACCTATCCCAGCAAGACGGCGCAGTTACCGTTGCGCTTGAAACCAAGCTTACAGAGGAACTCATCGAAGAAGGATTTTTGAGAGAGGTTATAAGCAAGCTTCAGACCATGCGTAAGGACAGCGGCTTTGAGGTTACGGATCACATAAAAGTCTATGTTTCCGGCAACGAAAAAATAGCTTCCGTCTTAAAAAAGAACGAAGCCGAATTAAAACGCATAGTGCTTGGAAACGACGTGATTTATGAAGCGGGCGCTTCGCAAAAAGAATGGGATATAAACGGAGAAAAGGTATCGCTTGGGGTTGAGCGAGTATAATGAAAAAACACCGACAGTCCGGGTAATGGACTGTCGGTGTTTTTTACAAATTGACGACGTATTGAAGCATAGATAACTATGTCGGCAGAGGATAATTTTGGACAATTAAGGCTTGTTTGTGCGCTATTTCTAATGTATAATAAAATTTATCGCAATCAAGAAAGGACGGCGCATTTATGCTATTAACGGAAATCAGCGGCATTATTGCCGCTGAACTTAACATAAAAGAAAAACAGGTGACTGCAACAGAGGAACTTCTTGCCGCAGGCAATACCGTTCCTTTTATCGCCCGTTATCGTAAGGAAGCAACCGGCTCATTAGACGAAGAACAGATTCGCACCATTGAAGAGAGGCTTACTTACCTAAAAAATCTTGTGAAGCGACAGGAAGAAATTTTAGGTAAGATAGAAGAGCAGGGCAAGCTGACCGAAGAACTTAAAGCTGCCATTTTAAAAGCGCAGAAACTTCAGGAACTTGAAGATCTCTACCTGCCGTACAAGCAGAAGAAACGCACCAGAGCCTCTATCGCCAGAGAAAAAGGACTGGAGCCGCTTGCCGACGCTATGAGCTTGCAACAGGCGACGAGCGGGAGCGCATTGGACATGGCCGCGGCGTTTATAGACGAAGAAAAGGGCGTCGCTACCGCAGACGAGGCTTTGGCGGGAGCCAGAGACATCGTGGCTGAAGTCACCATGGAAGAAGCCGCATTAAGGCAAACTATGCGCGAGCGTCTCTGGCGCATGGGAACCATCGTCACCGAACTTGATAAGGAAGCGGCGGAAGAAAACAGCGAAGAAGCCCAAGTCTTTCTCATGTACGAAGCCTACGAAGAGCCTGTCCGCACTTTGCCTTCTCATCGTATCTTAGCCATCAACCGAGGCGAGAAAAAAGGTTTTTTGAAAGTAAAACTCTCGGTAAATCACGAGGAGAACATTGACAAGATTTACCAAAGAATTTACAAACGTCCCTCTATATTTGCGGACGAACTGAAAGCCGCCGTGGAGGACGGATATAAACGTCTCCTGTTTCCGGCTCTGGAACGGGAAATCCGCAACATTCTTACGGAAAACGCGCAAAAGCAAGCTATTAACGTTTTTGGGCAAAATTTAAAACAGCTTCTCTTGCAAGCGCCGCTTGCGGGTCATACAGTCATGGGGTTAGATCCCGGCTATCGCACGGGTTGTAAGATGGCTGTGGTTGACGCGACGGGACGCGTTTGTGATCACGGCGTTTTGCAGGTGACAAAAAGCGATGCCGAAAGAGAGATGTCCGAAAAGAAAGTCGTGTCCCTTATAAAAAAGCACCATGTCACGCTTATCTCCATCGGTAACGGCACCGCCTCTTACGAAACCGAGGAATTTACCTCCAAACTTATCAAAGAAAACAATTTGACCGATGTTCATTATCTTATCACCAACGAGGCGGGAGCCTCCGTTTACTCCGCATCCAAATTGGCGAAGGAAGAACTCCCCGAGTACGATGTGACGATAAGGGGCGCGGTTTCCATCGCGCGAAGAGTACAAGACCCACTGGCGGAACTTGTCAAGATAGATCCCAAGGCTATCGGCGTGGGGCAGTACCAACATGATGTCAATCAAAAGGAACTCTCCAATACGCTTGACGCCGTGATTGAATCTGCCGTCAATCATGTGGGAGTCGATCTAAACACCGCCAGCGTCGCTCTCTTAAAACATATAGCCGGCATAAACGCAACCATTGCAAAAAATATCGTAGCTTACCGGGATGAAAACGGCGTATTTTTAAGCCGTAAGGATTTAAAAAAGGTGCCTCGCTTAGGTCCCGCCGCATTTACCCAATGCGCAGGTTTCCTTAGAATTCACGGCGGGAAATCCCCTCTCGACAATACATCGGTTCACCCCGAATCATATGAGTTGGCGGAAAATATTTTGAACTATTTGGGGTTTACCGTCAAAGACCTATCCGACAAGGAAAAATTATCCCTATTGGCAGATAAAAGAAAAAAGCTGAACGAAGCCGAACTGGCAGAAACTTTAGCGGCTGGTCTACCTACGGTACACGATATATTGGACGCTCTCAACAAACCGGGACGCGACCCAAGAGAAGACCTCCCTGCGCCTCTCACTCGTCAGGCTATTCTTAATTTGGCCGATATAAAAATCGGCTCGGTCATGCGGGGAACCGTCAGGAATATTACCGATTTCGGCGTATTTGTGGATATTGGGCTAAAGACTGCGGGACTTATCCACATATCGGAATTGAGCAAAAAACGCGTAAAGCATCCCTTGGACGTTGTAGCGGTGGGAGATGTTTTAAATGTTATGATTATAAACGTAGATGAAAAGCGGGGGCGCATAGGTCTTTCGTTAAAACAAGCGTCTACGGAGAAAAAAACGTTATAAGGGCATGGCAAACGACATTAAATTTTTGATTTTGAATTTTTGTTAAAGTTTTTTCTTTCTCTTTTTTCTTTGCTTCTTTCTTTTTTCTCTTTCTTTTTTACAAAAAAGAAAGAGAAAAAAGAAAGAAGTCTTTGAAGTTTAACGAGAAAAGGAATGAAACGATTGGAAATTTTTCATAACGATTGGGCGGATTACTTAAACGAAGAACTTTCCAAACCCTATTACTTAGAGCTTAGAAAGTTCCTAATTGACGAATATCACACTCGCCGCATATATCCGGATATGTACTCCATTTTTAACGCTTTGCATTACAGCAGTTACAAAGATACGAAAGTGGTGATTTTGGGGCAAGATCCTTACCATGAACCGAATCAAGCGCACGGACTCAGTTTTTCCGTGCAACCCGGCGCAACGCCGCCTCCTTCTTTGATAAATATTTTTAAAGAACTCTCAAGCGATCTTGGCTGCACAGTCCCCGACAACGGCTGTCTTCAACCTTGGGCAGAGCAAGGAGTGCTCCTTTTAAACGCCGTCTTAACCGTCAGGGAACACGCCGCTTTCTCTCATCAAGGCAGGGGTTGGGAAATTTTTACCGATAAGATAATTTCCCTTTTAAACGAACGGGAAAAACCTGTGGCTTTCATACTTTGGGGCAGTCCTGCGAGGCGCAAAAAATCCCTTATAACAAACAAGCGACATTTTATCGTCGAATCGCCTCATCCGAGCCCTCTTTCCGCATTTCGCGGCTTTTTCGGCAGCAGACCTTTTTCTCGGGTAAATGAATTTTTAAAATCAACCGGACAGGAACCGATTAATTGGCAGTTGCCAAATATAGGCAACCAATAGGTCAGTAAGGACAAATACATTATTTCAACTATTTTCCCTATGTTTCTTAAAATTCTCCGCTTGTTCCAACACTTCTTTATAAGCGTCGTTTATGGCAACGGGAGGATAGCCGTTATCGTCAAGAATTATGATAAGGTCGGCTTGAAGTTCCGCTTTTATATCGTCGCGGGTAAAACAATCGGCATATTTTGATTTGTCGTCCACAATTTTCTTGATTTCTTTGGATAAGAAAATCATTTTATCTTTTGGATATTCAAAATTAAACTTTTTCGCTACGGATTTTAAAATATCATAGAAAGCCTTTTCTTCAAAGTTTATGCCGAGTTTATCGCCGGTTTTCGATTCCTCTTTTAACTCATGCAATAAGTCCGCCAGCTGACTTGCCACATCGTCCAAAACTTCATTGGCAAAAGCCTCATCGCCTCTGCGGTTATTGTAACTGTCTACTATCTGTTGAAGCCTTTCTGAAAATTCCAAGCCTTTGATTTTATTGACTTTCTTAAATTCTTCAATAGCGTTTGAGAGCAGCCTTTGCAATAGTTTTATCTTTGTGTTTTTTAATTTTATCTGCGATATTTTTTCCAAATAATCCTCGCTGAATAGGTCAACGGAAACATCTTTTCCCGTGCTGAAAAGCTCCTCGATACCATCGGATAAAATCGCGTCCTCCACCATTTTTTGAACATGGGCGTTCATTTTTGAAATATCGGGGGCATCTCCTTTGGTAAGTTTGAAAAGTATGGAGCGCACGGCTATATAAAAATGTATTCTGTCCCTTTCAATATCCGAAATCTCTTCGCTTGACACGCAAAGACTAAAGGCTTGTTTAAGCCTTTTTACAACCGCCATAAAACGCCGTTCTAATTCTTCCGTACTCTGTATATGTTCAACGGCGCGATTAAGACAATAAAGCTGTTCTTTCGGAGTTCCCGTAAAATACTTGCTGTCGTCAAAGCGATGAAACATCTTCTTTAACACATCAAGCTGGTCTTTCACTATAGTTACGGATTTTTCCACACCTTCAAAAGTATCGCTTTCAAAATTTGTGTACTTTGCCAGAGCTATATTCATATTCTTTTTAATGCCGATATAATCGACAATCAAACCTTTGTCTTTACCTGCATAAACGCGATTAACACGCGATATTGTTTGAATTAGCGTATGCTGCTTTATAGGCTTGTCAATATAAATAGCGTCGAGGAAGGGTACGTCAAAGCCGGTCAGCCACATATCAACAACGATAGCAATTTTAAAATTGGATTTTATATTTTTAAACTGTCTGTCAAGTTCCTTGCGGTCGTCTTTATTGCCCAAAAGATTAAAAAGCTCCGACTCGTCGTCCTTATTGCGGGTCATAACCATACAAACTTTTTCTATAGGCTTTAATTCTTTCTTCTCTTTTTCGGTTAAATCAACGCCGTCGGGAGATAATTTCTTTTTACCCCACTCGGGACGGAGTTTTATAAGCATTTGATAAAATTTAAAAGCGATTTTTCTGTTGGCGCATACAAACATGGCTTTCCCCGCTGCCGTCGCGCCTTCTTTTACTCTGTTTTCGTAATGCTCTATAAAATCTTTCGCGACAGCCGTAAGTCTGTCCGTATCGCCCAAAATCGCCTCTAAATGCGCTACCGCTTTTTTGCTTTCTTCAATTTGATACTCGTTCGCCCCCTCTTCGGCGCAACGAGCGTAATATTCTTCAATTTCTTGGACTTTTGAACTGTCTAACGCCACCTTTGCGGCGCGTCCTTCATAAACCAAATTTACGGTTATTCCGTCTTTTACGGATTCTGTCATGGTGTACGCTTCCACAACCTCGCCAAATACTTTGATGGTCGCGTCTATAGGCGTTCCCGTAAATCCAACATAAGTAGCGTTAGGCAGAGAATCATGCAAATATTTTGCAAAACCATACTTCTTTTGTACGCCGCTACTTGTAACTCTAACCTTTTGGTCGAAATTAACCTGAGAACGGTGAGCTTCATCGGAAATACAAATTATATTGCTTCTGTCGGATAATAAAGAAATATCTTCGGAAAATTTTTGTATCGTCGTAAGAAACACGCCGCCGCTCGTTCTGCCGTTTAACTCTTGACGCAAGGCTTCGCGGGAGTTAATGCTGACAACTTTTTCATCGTCGATAAAAGTTTTGGAATTTGTAAATTGCGCGGATAATTGATCGTCAAGATCCGTTCTGTCCGTAATGATAACAATAGTAGGACTTTTGAAGAAGGGATTTTTCATTATCATTCGGGTAAGAAACAACATGGTATAACTCTTACCGCAACCGGTTGCGCCGAAATAAGTGCCGCCTTTGCCGTCGCCTTCGGGTTTTATGTGCAGTTTAACATTATCGAGAAGTTTTGTAGCGGCGAAAAACTGGGGATAACGACATACAATTTTAAGTTCCCTATGAGATTGATCGGGAAAATATATAAAATTCTTAATAACCGCAAGCAATCTGTCTTTGCGGAATAATCCCTTTACCAAAGTAACGAGGGAATCAATGCCGTCCAAGTCTTTATCCGAGCTTTCTATTTTGCGCCAAGCGTAGAAAAAATCGTAAGGACTAAAAAAAGAGCCGTATTTATTGTTGACTCCGTCGCTGATAACCGTAAAAGCGTTATAGATAAAGAGATTGGGAATATCCCGTTTATATCGCACGGTAAGTTGAGTATATGCGTCCATTATGGTGGTATTTTCATTTATAGCCGTTTTAAACTCAAAGACAACGAGGGGCAAGCCGTTTACATACAAAATAGCGTCGGGGATTCTAGTTTGTTCGTAACCTTGAATTTCTACCTGATTTACAATTTTAAAAATATTCGCAGTTGGCGTATCTACATTTATCAGGTTTATATAAATATCTTTTTGACCGCAATCGGCGCGGGTAAAAATAAATCCGTCCGTCAAAAAACGCATAAAGGATTTATTCGCCTCATAAAGAGAGCCGGACAACGTATGTAATTTATGAACGATAGAATCAATTTCATCGCTTGTAAGTTCGTCGTATCTCTCGGAAAGATACTGTTTTATATCGTTTTCGAGCAAAACGGCGGATTTCTCCCGCGCAATATCCGCGCCTTTTAAATATGAATAACCCTCGTCTTTAAAGAGTTCGATTATGGAGAGTTCCAAGGCGTGTTCATCGAATTTCATACGCTACTCCTTTTATTATTTCCAACAATTTAAAAGTTCAGCATACTTATCATTATCGCGAATTAACCAGCGTTTAAATGCGGCAAAAGGCGAAGAAGCGGACAATTCACTACGAATAGTGCATAAAAGTTCGTCCTTTGTTCTGCCTGTTTCGTACATATAATCTCGCACATAGTTCTTAAATCGACCTAGTTCGTCGCGAAGTTCCTTTCTGATAAATTTTGCTTCGACTTGTTTCTGCGTCGTACTGCCATAATAGGCTTCGTTTAGCAATTTACAGGTATTTTGAGTTTCAATAGCATCATCTAAAGGCGAAAATAAATATTTCTCATCTTTTCCGAAATACCCTTCCTTCCTAAATGCAATATGCTCGTCCACATCTTCTTTAGTACAGTCCCAAATAGGCTCAAACCTATCATTTTTTATATTGTTGCAATGTGCGCACGACAAAAAGAGATTGTCCCAAGAAAATTTTAAATCTTTGTTGCCCCTATGTGGTACAAGATGTTCGATTTGCCAAGATGTCACTTTTTTATTTTCACAAATATAGCATTTTCCGTAAAACATATCTTGCAACGCTTCATTGACTTCCGGCGTATTATATGAACCGCTTGCTTTAGCTTTTTCCCTTTCTAAAGAGGCAACGGCTTTTTCGGATAACTCTGATTCTAAACGCTCAATTTTTACCATTTGCTTCTCCCGTAATTTCTAAAAACTCGTTTCTTATTCTTGGCGCTAATTTTCCCGAAACATTTTTTAATTCTGTGGCTAATTGGATTTTTTCAATTTTTTCATCATCAATCAAGTTTTCTTTTTCGGTCAATTCGCGATAACGAGAAATGATTCTATCGAATTTTAACGAATAATCCTCCGAGTTAAAAAATGCTTCGGCAACATCGTCAATAGAATAATTCGACATATCCGTAAATTTAACTTGTTTTTCTAAATCATAAATGACAGCATTAGAAATTGACGTAAGAACATAAGGGGAGTGAGTGCTTACGATAAACTGAATATTAGGGAAAAAACTTGTTAAAAATGGCAAAATTTTTCTTTGCATTTCTATATGTAAATGAGTTTCAAGTTCGTCAATAAGCGCAACGCCTTCTACATCATAACTGCTGATATTGCCTTTAAGAAGCCAATTTTGTTCCATGCGCAAAATAAGATCCGACACAATCTTTATAACGGACGAATAGCCGTCGGAGAGTCCATTAAAATCAAAGGGAAGTTTATTTTTTTGTATAATTTGAAAATTATATCTTTTGTAATCATATTTTAATACAAGTGATTCATCATCTAACAAATCTTTTAGCGCCGTTTGAAATCGGTTGAACCAATTTTTTATATGTTGCTCGACAGCAAGGTCATTTTCTTGTCTTGCATACGCCTGTTGAGTTTTTAAGTGTACCATGTATTTTATGAGTAACTGGGCAGGGTCGGAAGAAAAATTATAGGTTTCGGATAATTTTATATCTTCCACGCCGTGAGGGAGTGCAATATTTGTTTGTCTTGTAGCCGGGAAAAAAGCTGTAATGAAATTTCCTTTAGAAAACGCGTTGTCTATAGTTGTTTCTTCGTTAAAATTTATTTCAACACCGCTTGTAAATTTTTTATAAAGGTTATCGTTTATAGATTTTAATGGTGAATTAGGATAAATGTTATTTTTATATTGTTTATATCCCACCCACTTATTTTCATTGATAGCGGATAAGGTCTTTATCAAATCATTTAAAAGCGAAGTTTTCCCCGAGCCATTTTTTCCCGTAAGGAGTAGATGTTGACGCTTTTCTTTGGATAAATCAATAGTAATGTTTTCTAAGTTTCGCACTTTGTCAATGTGGATTTTAGTTATGAAATGTTCATTAGTTGGCATGACGAATCTCCTTTTTTACAAATGATAATTTAGCGGCGTGATAGTTTTGAAAGCATTAATGTATTTATTTGCAATAATTGTTGCTTTTCAAAATAATTATTTAGACGCATTATCTCAAACTTTCTCAACGTATTATTCAAAAGTAGCATCGATACTTCATCAGGAATGGCGATTGATAGTTCTAACTGTTTTGTAATACCTATGTATGCCCTTGTGCTTCCTGCTCCTGCCCAAGATTCAAGTTGCTTTTGAAAGTCATCTGTTGAGAAATAGTATCTCAAATAATATGGAGAAAGATATTGCTTTACTCGATAATATGTAACTTGTGGAGTCAGAATTGTTGTATTATATTCATCACTAACAATCGCAGTTCTCCCCAAAGTTCCTTTATGTGTTAAAAGCACATCTCCTTTATGAGCAAATCCTTTGCGTAGTGAATTTGCTTGCGTTTGTGTAATAAAAGCACAACTTCGATAATTCACATAGCCATTTTCAAGATTATTTGCCATTATAAAAGGGACACCTGACGATACATAATCCTCAACTTTAGGATGAATTTCTCCATGGTTTCCATCCATTGGTGCTTCAATATAATTTTTATCTACTAACTCTTGTACAGTCAATGTCTTCCATGGAATACCTCTTGATGTAGCTTGCTCCTTATATTTCTTCAAAAGCATAATACCTTGTGCTTCTAAATTATCATTTATCCGTTGTTTAAGGGCGATTCTATTGGAAATAGTACGATATTCCCTAACAATTTTATTTTGTTTTTCATAAGAGGGAATAGGAAGTTCTACATTACATAGTTCGTCCCAATCAAAAATTTCTCGAACGCTACCATGCGACTTAAATCTCGCGTAACGGTCAAATTCCGCTCTGTTAAACCATAACATTAAATACTCAGGCAACAGCTTATTTGGTTCTGTAATTTCAAAGACCGTGTAGATGTTACTGACGAGTCCCTCGTCATAATCGTTTTGTAATGCAATAGCTATTTTATCCCCGCGACGCGAAGTATCAGGAATATATGTAAATTGCCCGTATTTAACCACTTTATACTTAGAAAAGTCTGTACCAATAGTATTTGCGATAGAAGGGATAAATTTTTTTTGCACGGATAAGCCTAAAAGATGCTCTTTATTCCCTTTAACATTTCTATTGTCAATTTGGCGGATATATTTGCCTAATTTTTCATAACTTGATTTCATAACCCAATTCCTCAATAGAATATATGCGTTCAGTCACATTTATTTACTTGTTCTATTTTTTCTCTTATTTCTTTGACTAGCTTGTATATTGTAGTGGCAGGACACATATTTGATGGCGCATTTTTCCCTTCTGATTTGCATTGTTTCATTTTTTTCTCTGCGCAAACAATGGCGCGTTGTTCGTCTCCACATTTACATAATCTACTATAAAGTTGTTCGTCTGCTTTATCATAATGCACACCGGTTTTCTTTTCATATATATCTCCAAATTTACTGCAACATTCTTGTGAATTTTGCATGTTTGGCATTTTGCCCCAATATGCGTACATCCATATCTCAAAGCATGGATTTGACCAACCGACATTGATTTCTTCTTTTTCCGCAAGAGAAATTTTTTTATCAAAATCTTTAACTTGATCTCTATCAAATACTAACCATGGAATTCGATATTGATGGCTATATGCCATTTCATTCTTACATTTGTTAATCATATCTTTGGTTTTACTTTCATAAGTGCGTATCACTAATCTATCTTGTAATTCTTTCGGTATTGAATTATATAAACCTTGAAAATAGCACCGTTCTGTGGCTTCTGTATCTGTAACAATCAAATAATAACCTAAATCTGGCGTTCGTTTTGCCATCTTTGAATCTCGATTTTTGCGATTTCCCATTCTGTCTTTTTTACTCATCAGAATTACCTCCAAGAAAATCGATTAACTGTACTTTAGGAATAGCACCATATCTACCTACAAGATATAGTTCTTCATAATTTTTCAAATTACCGTCTTGGACATCATCTGAAAAATCAGCCAAAGAGTAAAGTGTGGATAATCCATTTTCATCTTTCTCCACGAACCAAATTTCATCTTCTCTTAGAAATTTGCTAGATAGATGCCATGTATCATGTGTGGTAAAAATTAATTGCGCGTGATTTTTATTGATTTTAGGATTTAAAAAGGTCAATAAAAAATTTCTTACAAGTAGTGGATGTAATCTTGCATTGAGTTCATCTACAAAAAAAACACTGCCTTTTTCTATAACCTTTTGCAAATCCGGATAGAGTTGAAACATTTTAAGCGTTCCATCAGATTCTTCGCTTAATGGAAGTTCAGCCATTTTATCAGAATCAATCATTTTATGTAATGAACTAACTGTGTACGAATCAAGTTGAGATTTACTATCAGTATTGGAAATTTTTTCTACTTTAAAATCTCTGATATGTCCATCAAATGTTGCTAAAAAATTTACAACTTTTTTTTGAATTTCTTTATCATTAATAAAATTACTAGGTATTCGATTCTGCATAAAGAAATTTGTAAATTGATCGCCAAAATCTACAAGTTCATTGGAAAAAAACCAATCTCTAACCAATTTGCATTTGCTTATTTTAAGTTTTGATCCCAGTGAAGCGATAAGAACTTTTTTATCCAATGCTATTTTTATATTGTCTCTATTATTTTTGGGAATACCTGATAAATCTAATTCTTTTTCGGCTGCGTTACGATAGAAAATTCTTCTACTTTCTTTTGATGTTTTTGCCTTTACATTAAACCATTCTTCTGTTATTTCTTTCTTGTTTAAGCAAAAGCCATAATTGTATACTTTGCCGGACATATCGGAAGGAATGGTAAAATATACCTCAAAACTAGATTCTGATTTTATAGTCTTTTCATCAAATAGAAAAGGAGTTAATTCATTGTTAAATTCAAATTCGTCGTCACTATCTCCAAACATAAATGATTGAACAACATAATTAGACATATATGAAAAAGCGTCGTAAACGTTCGACTTACCGCTTGCATTTGCACCATATATTGCTGCCAATGTAAGCAATTTTTCTTTACCTATTTTTACTACTCGCTCCGAGTAGTTTTTGAGATTAGTTGCAGATAAATCTAGCGTAGCCTCATCTCTAAAAGATTTGAAATTTTTAAAATTAAATTGAATCAGCATAATATCACCTCTTACGATAAAAACCGCTTTTTATAATACAGATGTATCAATAAAATAAACGGTTTGCATCATTATCTCTCCAACCAATCATAAAATTCTTTAAAATCTTTCGGCGGTCGGTTAAGAGCTTTTAAGAATTCATCGTTTTGCGCCAATTTTCCGACTGAACCTTTTGCCGCAAGTTTGAAATAATCGGGAAAATCCACCATACGAAGAAATTTTCCGCTACCGTCTTTTTGGTCGCGATAACATACAACAACGCCCTCGGCATTATCCTCGTCCACTACGTCCATCAATACGGGATTATGCGTAGTTATTATAAGTGTGAGATGCCTTTCTTTTTGTATGCGATAAATTGCTTGAAGTAACGATTTGATACGGCTTGGATGTATGCCGTTATCAGGATCTTCCATAACTATTATACTTTCGGGTTCTTCGCTATAAACGACGGCAAGCATCGCCAAACAGCGCAATGTTCCGTCAGATAGGCGTTTGGCTTCTATTGTAAAATCGTTATATTTTTCCTTCAATAAAAACGTAACATCGTTTAATGGTGTTTTGACAAAAGCTATGTCCTCAATTTCATTGTCGGGTAAGTTACGAATTATTGATAGTATGTTATTTTTTATGCTTTTATGGTTTATTGAGGTTTCGCATAACTCATATAATACGGCTGATAAATTAGAGCCATTGGGCTGTAATTGTTCTTCTCCCAAACGAACATAATTTCGCATAAATTCGATTTTGGGGTCAAAAAAGAAAATCTTTCTCAGCACTTTAACGATTGTTTCAATATCTTTTCTTCCTTGTTGTAGCACATTGCTATCAGTTGGCAATAAGTGAATTATTTGCGATAGAACTGACATATATGAGCTTACACTAATTTCACGGAAGTATTCATCGAACTTATCCGAAAGACACTTTACTGAAAGTTGAGAGTTTGCAAGCGAAGTCGTTGAAAAAATTTTTTCTGTTTTATTATCGGAAATTCTATCTAAACTTTCTTGAACAACTTGAACGCCCTTTCCTACGTTCATTTTTATCCTATAAATCAGCTTATAATCGTTACCTTCCCAGGTACAGCCAAGCTCAAAATCGGTATGGGGCATCTTAGGACAACCAACGCTTCCACCACGTATAATTCCCACAGTATTACGCGAACCGTCCATAATTATTGAAAGAGGCTGCCCCGCTGCGCTTTCTGACAAAATCCGCAGACCTTCTATTACATTTGTCTTACCGCTGGCGTTAGAGCCAATGAGAATAGTTAAATCAGATATATCTAATTCGGTTTCGGTAAAACTCTTAAAGTTATGAAAATAAAAAGACTTTATCATAAATATCACCTATTTTATAATTTAATTTCATAACCCAATTCCTTAAACACATCAAGTAAATCGGCTTTAGATTCTTCTTCCTGTTTTAATAAATCCGTAAGCTCACTTTGCAAAGCCTTCATTTTAGTGTCAAAGTCAACGGTTTCGTCGCGATTTACAAATTCTATATAGCGGCTTGGCACAAGCGTAAAATCCTTTTCGGCAATTTCTTCAAAAGATGCGCTGTAGCAAAATTCGGGAATATTTTCATAATGTTCTCGTATAAAATGCCCGAATACGGCTCTAAAAGCTCTGCGATAAGGTTTACGATGCTTTTGGGAGTATAGAATTCGCCTTTGCCTTTGCCCTCTTTTAACGCAAATTTACTCAAAAAATATTCATATACTCTGCCAATAATATCCTGCTCTTTATCGCTCGTTTCTATGCCGTCTATTACATCTAGGAGGGAAGATAATTTAGTAGTGTCAAGATTTAACCGAGAATAATAATTATCGGGGAGCGCGCCTTTAAGTTGGGCATTTTCTTGTTCTATGGTAAAAAGAGCCGTATCAATAAGAAGGGCGATATTATCCTGCTTGGCGTTGTCCATAATAAAAGACCAACGAGTTTCGGGCTTTAGATAAAATACATTATCTTTGGTATAAAAAGCCTTAACATCGACGAATTTTTCTCGTCCTTCGGCTATAATTTTTGCCCGTTGTTCTTCAAAGCGGTCGCTGGCATATTTGAGAAAAATAAGAGAGAGTACAACGTGCTTATATTCCGCAGGTTCAACCGAACCTCTTAATTTATCGGCAGATTTCCAAAGAGTTTCTTCCATACTGACAGGCTTTTTCGCTTTTGTTGTCTTTGCCAATTTTACCTTCCTCCGAGATGATTTCAGATTTTAAATATGACATAATTTGTAAACGAAAAAGGGTTGCTACTGCAACCCTCTAATTGACAAATGGAGCGGGCGAGCGGAGTCGAACCGCCCTCTGAGGCTTGGGAAGCCGCCATTCTACCGATAAACTACGCCCGCATTCACGCAACGAACATATTGTAATTCATTATTATCGTTATGTCAATAAAAAATTTAGCGCGATATGTGTCATTCAATCGAAAAAGGTGATTTTTGGGGTGAATTTGAGTGAGTTACTTTAAGTTGTCGCGGAAAAATTTCTCCAACTTGTCAAACGGAATAAATTCTTTTTTATCGTAAAGGTCAGTGTGGGATGCGCCGGGTATAATCACAAGCTCTTTGTTTTTCCCCTTAAGTTTTTTGAATGCGTCTTCGCTAAAGTAGCGAGAATGGGCTTTTTCACCGTGAACCAAGAGCACTGCGCCTTGAATTTCATCGCTGTATGCAAGAAGCGGCATATTCATAAAAGAAAGAGCCGAAGTCATGTTCCAGCCGTTATTGGAATTTAACGAACGAGGATGAAATCCGCGCTTTGTCTTATAATAATCGTAGTAGTCTTTTACAAACTGCGGAGCGTTTTTGGGAAGCGGGTCGATTACGCCGCCGGCATTTTTGTATGCGCCGTTTTTATAATCTTTAGTACGTTGGGCGTTTAGCGTTTTACGCATCTCCAGACGCTCTTTTTTTATTGTCTGCTCGTCTTTTTCATAATCAAAGTAACCGTTTGCAGTTACCCGACTCATGTCGTACATGGTAGAGGCGACTGTTGCCTTTATGCGCGTATCCATCGCCGCAGCATTTACGGCAAAGCCCCCAAAGCCGCATATTCCGATAATACCGATGCGCTCGCTGTCTACATTATCTTGTGTGGAAAGAAAATCTACTGCCGCAGAAAAATCCTCCGTGTTAATGTCCGGAGAAGCTACATAACGGGGATAACCGCCGCTTTCGCCCGTGAATGACGGGTCAAATGCAATGGCGATAAATCCGCGGTTTGCCATTTCCTCCGCATAAAGTCCCGAAGACTGTTCCTTGACAGCGCCAAACGGACCGCTCACCGCTATTGCGGGAAGTTTGCCTTTAATGTTTTTCGGTTCATATAGATCCGCCGCCAATGTAATGCCGTAGCGATTTACAAAAGTCACTTTTCTATGGTTGACGTTTTCGCTTTTGGGAAACACCTTGTCCCATTCTTTTGTAAGAGAAAGTTTTTCTTTTTGAATCATTCGTTCGCCGTTCTTTTCTGCGCTCGTCAAATTCGTATTATCAGCCGCTTTCGCTGAGTTGATGTCCGCGCATGTAACGCTGCTGGCCAAAACGGCGGTCAACGCCACAATAATTTTCTTTTTGCTTAAAAAATTCATGTTGAACACACTCCTTATTGCGCTACAAATGTAAGTTTTGGCGTATTTATCCCGGTATGACGGCATTGCCCAAACAAGATAATTGCCGCCGCCGCGCTAAATATTACGCCGCAAAAAATTACGTAAGCCATACCGAATTCATCAATTAAAAATCCGCCAAACGACGTGCCGAATACGCAACCTAAATTTGCCGCCGTTAAAAACAATCCGTTGGCAAAATCGGGAGCTTCCGGCGCAGCGCGGGAAATCCAGAATTGATTAATATTGGCGTTTAATCCCCCCAATAGTCCCCAAACAATCGTAAGAAGCGCCATTAAAGGCCATGCGCTTCCCCCGTAAAATAAAAGCAAATACAGGGCTGCGACTGCAAAAGGGAAGATTTTTACCGTTTGAAACGGATGTGCCGTCAAAAGATTTCCGGCAATCATACTGCCGAATATGTTGCATACGCCGTACACAAAGAGCATAACGCTGACAACGGTCGGCATAAAACCGGAAACGGTTGAAAGATAATCCGCCATGTAGTTAAATACGCCAAAAATAGAGCCGTTCAAGAAAATCACAGCTATTATGGATGCCCATAGCATAGGTTTTCTCAATATGTAAAGCTGACTGCCGTAGCTTAACTTTTTCTTTACCGGCATAGAGGGAACAAAGCAAAGCGTAGCGACAAAAGCTGCTACCGTAACTATCGCAAAAAATGACATTGAAGTCGCAAGAGAAAACCGTTCCGCAAGAAAGTTGCTGATAGGAACGCCCACAACCATTCCCGCCGAAACGCCGATATTTATTTTCGCAACAGCTTTTGGCGCTTCGCCCGGATTTGCAAGCATTGCCGCAACCGTAAACGCCATAGAGCAATATACCGGATGGAAAAATGCGGGCAACACCCTAGCCGCCAACAGCAGGTTGAAATTTTCCGCAAATACGGAAACGATGTTGCAAAGCGTAAACAGCCCCAATGTAAAGAGCATTACATGCTTCCTGTTAAATCCCGAACAGAGAAGCGGCATTGTAGGTCCCGCTATTGCTACGCCGAAAGCGAACAGGCTTATTAAAAGTCCGGCGCGAACAATTGTCACGTCGTAAGTATTTGCGATATAGGGAAGTATTCCGATAAATCCCATCTCGGTATTTAAAATTCCAAATACCCCCATCATTAAAATAAATATAAGCAAGGTCCTGTTTTGCAAAAATATCGCCCCTATTCTGTAATAAGCGTTTCATTTGTCAGGCTTATCCTTCCAATAGACATCCACACCTTACGGTGGGGAACGTCTAGTCTTATTATAAAATAGAGGCAGTATCATTTCAAATACTTAGTTTGAATAATAAATCATGCTTTGTAAGCATAATAAAAGTTCAGGGTATTTCTAAAAACTTATTTTTCGCGTACCCCCAAAAGGGCGTGGAAACATTGTGAAAATCAGGTGTTTTTAGAAATTGCTCTAAGAAAACATTTCTTCAAAACAATTTAAAACTAATTGTCCTGCGCGAGAAAAGAGCTGACTTTTTTTCCAAATTATGTAGTTGTTTGACAATAATTCCGGAAAGAGGGGACGAAAAATAACAGCTCCTTTGCCGTTGCTTTTTTCTGTAGCTATCAAATCTTTAAAGCTAAGGACGCTGCCGAATCCGTGTTCAATCAAAAATACGGCGTTATAAACCAAATTATAGGTTGCCGTTATATTTAATTCTTCAGCCGGTTTTTTTAACCAATGATCAAATTCTTTGGCTTTTATAGCTTGACGAGACATAATGAGCGGTTCGTTAACCACATCTTTTGCGCAAATATTTTTCTTTTGCGATAATGGATTTGCTTTATCCATGTAAAGCCCCCAAATATCTTGATGCGGAATTTGAAGATACGAATACTCGACCGGTTTTTCGGCGGAACACAGGAGCCCGAAATCGAGAATACCTTTTTTAAGACCGTCGGTCACCAATTCATCATTGCCGCTGGTTATGTGAATACGAATATGCGGGTATGAAACGTGCAAGTTTTTCACGGCGCGAAAAACATCTCGCATACCTTCGGTTTCTCCGCAACCAATATAGACATCGCCTTCGATAATTTTGTCCATATTTGCAATTTGATTGACGGTTTTATCGGTTAAAGAAATGATTTCTTCCGCCCTAGCTTTTAGAAGCAGACCTGCTTGTGTTAGATAAGTCCTTCTCTTGCCGCGAATTAAAAGTGAAGTTCCAAGTTTTTCTTCAAGATCTGCAATCTGACGAGAAAGCGTTGGTTGAGTAATATTTAATTCTTCCGCTGCTCGACTCATGTTTTCGGTTTTCGCAATAGATAAAAAATATTTAAGTACTCGCAGTTCCGTTATAATCACCTTCTATCTAGGGTAAACAAGGGCTTGAAAGGACGCGTTGCAACATTGACGACACCGTAAATTATACGATAAATCTCCTTACTACGCCATAAAATTTTCTCTTTTTTAGTGGAAGCTAAGTCCCGTTAAATATTTAAACAACAATTTTTTAGAAAGAATGAACTTAAAAGGATTTTAAAAATTTATGTAGAAATTAAGAAATGGAGTAATTTAACAGATTCGTTGCAAAGGATGTGATTTCATGGATAAGATATTGGCGGCGTGTTTTCTGTTGATGCCCGGCGTTGCCTTTGCAGCGGAAGAGGTATCAAAGGATGCGCCCAAGGAGGCACCGCGACTGTTTTCCCCCATGATGGCGGACGTTATCTTGGTATTTGCGTTGCTTATCATTATTTTATTGATTGCGGGGACAGTGTATAATTTTTTAAAGCTTCAAAACATGAAAAACCACGGTAGGCGGATAAAAGCCATATCGGGAGATTTAAAGGCAGCCATTACGGAAATTCACTCCATTAACGCCTATCTTTTCCCCAGCGAAGAGAAAAAAGAACAACCCAAACCTGCCGCTAAACCGCCCAAGGAGGAAAATGCGCCCAAGACCATAAAACGGGAGGTATGGCAGGATTTTGCGGATAATTTTAACAATCTTGCAAACAGCATGGAGGTGCCCAAAGCCGGCATAGCTTGCGAAAACTTTGTTAAGGAGCATAAGCTTATCCTTTTGAAATTAGTTTCAAAAAACGAAAATCAGCCGCCGAAATTTGCATTGGGAGAAAAGGGCGCGCCTTATTGGGGTTGGCAAATTCCGGGAGACAGCGTGAGATTTGCTGTAGCTGTGAGTCCGGAACTTACCTTTGACGAGAAATTCCAAAATGAAGGCGGATTAAAGGAAATGTTTGCCTCGAATTTTAAGGATGTGAAGGAAATACAAAAAGTTGAGATAAAAATTCCTGCGATAGTGATAAAAAAGGAAGCAGAATATACGATAGAACAACCCGGTTTGTTGCGATTCAGTTAAGGTAAAATAAAAAAGCGTCCAAGCGGGCGCTTTTTTTATCATCGTTTTCTTAAGGCTTTTCTTACCTTTTCCGTAAGTTCTATAAATTCGCTTATAAAGTTAATGTAGCTCCTTTGATATGTCCTTCCGGAAAAGGCTATATGCGGAAGACATACAAAACGCTTATTTTCAGCTATAGGTTTATACATGGGATCTGCTATAATTAAATCGGCATGTTTAAATTTTTCCGCAAGTTCGGTTTCACTTTTAAAAACTTCGTCGCCTTCTCGCATAAGTTCCTTTTCCGTAGAAGTGGTATATATAACGGTGATTTTTTCATCGATTGCTTCTTCGATGGCAGTGGCAAGAGATGCGGCGATTACGCTTTCGTGTATCAGATAAATTTTCCCGCTACGAACTTCTTTAGCGCCGTTTAATCGCAGAAACGGCGATTTTTCCCCGTCTTGCCAAAGAATACAACCGTTTGTTGCGGTTGCTCCGCTTTCCGGCATAAAACAATCGTATTTTTTTATTATATTCAATATTTTACTCTGCAATTTACCAACAGGCAACCCTATAATATAAGGTATTCCCCATAATTTTTTCATGGTTCTTGCGGCAAAAAGCCCGCCGTAGGTCAAAACGATGTTAATCTTAGCCTTACGCGCATTAAAAAGTCCGTCAAAATCGCAACCCATAGCGAATTTGGATATTACTGAAATACCGTTTCCTTCAAAAAAATCTATAATCGACTTATTCGTACCGTTTAAGGCAAAATCAAGCGGAGTAAGCCCCAATAGATTCACTCCACTACGATATATCTCAGGTATGGGAACGGTTTTATTCGTTATGATGTCCACTATTTTCCCAAGTGCAAGCGATATTCCCACCGAATAATCCCGCATTGAATTTGTAGGAAGAGAAAAAGTGGGAATATCCGTGTTTTTTTCTATAATTCTGCTTATCCCCTTCAAATCTATCCCCAACATTGCGGGCATTTGCGCCGATAATAAAGCGATAAAACGCGGCTTTTGGATTATCGCAGTCTCTGATACTTCGTCTATCAGCTTTTTATCGTTTCCTAAAATTGCATCCTGTTCCGTCAATCCGGATATGTATAGAAGAGTTTTTGAATTAAACCAACGAGGCTCATCGTGGGTGGTATATGTGGAGTTGCAACCTGACGGATCGTGAATTACAGTCATACCGCCCAATTCAAAAAGCGCGCTTGCAGCGCCGAAGACATCTGCGGAATAGGTTGATATTACAGAATTTACTTGTTTCATATTTTTTACCCATTACTGACATAATTTCTCTTAGCTTTAACGATATCTTCCGATTTAAATTCAACCGGAAATATCCGGTGGGATTTCCTTGCGTCTACGACGTCAAAAGGTATAGGAATATCTTTATCGTCGTATTTAATCTTATCAGATAAAATTTTACATCAAAAATTTAATTATGAAAAGTCCCAACAGCTATAAAAATTAAAATGCCTCAATTCAAATTTTTTTCTTAGTCAGAAGAAAAATTCCAGACTGTAGACAAAGCGTCCGAAGGCGAGAGATCTAAACTCCTGCCTTTCTTTCGATAGACACCACCACCTAAGAGGTGTGGGGTATCTAGTCTTGCTATATTATGGTTGGAAAAAGCACGAATAAATATGAGAAACGATCGTGCCAACCTTGTCGCTAATCACATATTGCGTGGAATTTTCATTTTTCGTAAGTTACTATTCACGGGTAATACAACATAGTGTTGCGAAAGGTGAATTAGTGCCGTACATGGTCGACCTCTCCACCGCTGCGCGGTCCCCCTCCCCTTTCAGGGGAGGCAACGTGAAAGTGACTGTTCTATTATATATCCACAAAATGAGAAATCAGAGAGCCTCCCCTGAAAGGGGAGGTGCCCGAAGGGCAGAGGGGTCGACCATGAAGAGCACCGTTTTTTCTTTTTGTACTACCCGTGAATAGTAACCGTTGGAGAAAGATTTTATAAAATTTTTCAAAAAAACTATTGACAAGAGGAAAAAATTGAGGTAATATAAACAAGCTGACTCACCAAACAGGGTTGCGACAAACCTCTAGAGTCAGCAAGTAGCGGTCAACGCCAGCCAATCAGGCTACGCCTACGGCTTGCCTTCTTGGGGCGTTTTCGCACACGAGCCATTAGCGACGCTGAAGCGTCGATGGCTCAGCGTGTTCCTTGAAAACTACAGAGTGCAAACATGTAACACTTTAAAGCCAGATAGATTGTGCGAACAATCAATTTCTGAAATTTATGAGCTAGATAGCTCTCTATATTTTGATGGAGAGTTTGATC
>JAGBMX010000133.1 GCA_017634675.1 Selenomonadaceae bacterium
AAATTTTTTGGCTCAAAAGTCGCAATCCGAGTGCCTCCCTCCTAGAGGGAGGTGCCCGAAGGGCGGAGGGAGAGCCGTGAAGAGCACGATATTTATTGATTTGTCTACAGTCTGAGGCGGGAGTTTAAATCTCCCGCCTCTCGGATGTCTCGTTGAGTCGTCTTCACGTTGCCTCCCCTGAAAGGGGAGGGGGACCGCGAAGCGGTGGAGAGGTAGCAACCTAGCTTCAATCGCCAAATTTTCAAAGACAGCGAAAAAGTTGACTCGTGAATAGTAACAAGGAAACGATGATATTTTCTGTAATTTTATTCGCAATATAGTGACAATTTTTTGACTTTATGCTAAAATTTATCGCATAAAGTTAATGTTTGGGGGTTGATTATTTTGATTACTTGGACAGGAACGAGCAACTCTGAAAATTTTGATTTAACAGGATACGAAGATTCAGAGGGCGTCATAAAAAATTTTGGTTTTAGCGATTCCTACGGTTGCGCATCGGACGATACAAAAGGCGCCGACAATATCTTAATCAGCAGTGTGGATTCTGACTCGTTGAAAAAATTTACAATCGATGGAAATAACGTCGTATATAATGGAAAAATCACTTTGCAGGGCAGTCAAAACGACTCCGGCGAACTTTATCTTTGGGCGGGCACATCTTACGAATCAAGCCTTCTTTATAAAGCCACCTCAGACGGCTTGGTTGAAGCCGATGATATAAATCCCGTTCAAACGAACGACGGCGGCGACGTAATAAAACAACTCGTCGCATCCCTTGACAAAACTTCCTTGACAGGCGAAGCTGCGCTTGACGCAGCGGTGCAATCTTGCTCGAACTTTTCCTCATGGCAAGATTTGGTGAATAGTTTCATAGCGGATTGCGCTTCGTATAATGGAGACGCAGGAAAATTTTTGCAGGAAAAATGCAGCATTAGATTGTACAACAAAGATACGGGCGCCATCAGCGGATATGATGCCGGTTCCGGCGTTGTAAAAACCGCGGAAAGCGTTGTCCCGGAAGATACTTCCACCTTCGTTTATCCGACGTCTACGACCTCGACTTTCGACGGGCTTACGGTGAAATGGCCGACCTCAAGTTATTTAACAAGCGCTCAAAAAACGGTCATAGCCGGGCTTAACACATGGTGGATACCAAATTCACTGCAACTTATTAAAGATACATACGGACTTAGCTTTGCCGATTCAAACCCTTCGGTTAAAACTATTACCGTAAATTTTGTCAACAATAATTCCAATACTTTAGCCACCGCAAGTTATACGTATTCTCCTTTAACTGGCAAAGCCAACAGCCTCGCGTTAAACATTAACATGAAACATTATAACAGTATTTCTGATTCCGATCCAAACGGCGTATCGTCTGATACCACGTTTTATGCGGATAGGACGATTGCCCATGAATTGACTCATTCCATTATGGAAGCGACGATAAATCATTTTGCAAGCCTGCCCAGTTATTTTGTGGAAGGAATGGCGGAACTTACTCATGGTATAGATGACGAGCGCAGAAGCATAATAGCGGATTTAGCCGGAGATTCTTCAGAGCTTGCCGATGTACTTGAAGCCGATGTGTATGACAGTAACACAAATTTATACGCCGCGGGTTATATGCTTCTTCGCTATCTTGCCTATCAAGCCTCCGAACCTTTGCCGATAACCCTGCCTTCCGGCGATACCGTGCCTGCGGATACTAAAGTTCTTACCGTGACAGAAAACAACAGCCTTCTCTCATCTACAGGTACGGAAGCCGTGGTTTTGGTTGCAAGCGGCTTGGGCGACACCCTTGACGGCGGCGTAAACAACACAAACGACACTCTCCTTTCCGCCGCTTCCGGCAGCAACACCACCTTCTTCCTTCATAAAAACGGCGGTGACGACATTGTTTTAAACTTTGTCTTTGGCGGCGATAGAGATACTGACGACGTAATCGCTCTTGACGGTAGCTTTGTAAACAGCAATTTAATAATAGCGGGCAGCGGTGTTGTTAAAATAGGCTCCGACAATGAAGGCAGCATAACTTTAAAAGGCAGCGCCAAACAGAATAAATTTGCTTATAATTACGGCGGAAACTTGGGCATTGTCAATCTCGACATGAGTTCAAGCGGTACGAAGATGACGTTTGACGCAAACGCCAATCTCTATATAGGTCAAGGCAAAAAAACAAGCCTTGTGTTTACAAGTTCGGATTTTATAGCGGGTACTGGCGATAACGGCGGCTTCGCCGGTTTTGGTTGGAACAGCATGTATATTTCCGATGGCCTTGGCGTTATCGACGCAAGAAAAGGTCTTGTCGCAGCCATAAACGGCGATAACACCGTAAATCAAACAATTTACGCCTCGACGGTTGTGGGCGCAACTTCTACCGCTGCCGGAAGCGAAGTATTTCTTTGCGGGGGCTTAGGAGAAAATTTCAGTAATCCCACAGCGGATACGTTGGTAGGTTCTGCTAACGGCAACACCACGTTTTATGTCGGTCGAAAAATGGGGAACGATGTGCTGCAAAAAGCTGTAGGCGGCGACAAAGTGGTGTTTATAGACACGAAATCTACGGATCTTGCTTACTTTACGGGAACGTCAAACGCGTTTACAGCTTCTTTTACAAATGGAGCAACGGTAAAATTGACCGCCGCCGAAAGCATTACAACAGACAATACCATTGCCGTGCAATTCGATGACGTGACCTATCGTTGGAACGGTTCTTCTTTAATTTAGAGGTATTGGGTAAACTTCCGCAGTTTTGCATAAAAAAAGCTTCGCATTTTTTCAAGCGAAGCTTTTTATTTATATTTATTTGGAAAGTTTGGTTACGTTTGACGCCTGAGGGCCTCTTTCGCCGTCCGTAATGTCAAATTCCACATCTTCTCCCTCGTTAAGGGTTTTAAAGCCGTCGGACTGAATCGCTGAGAAATGCACAAACACATCGTCGCCCTCTTCTCTCGCGATAAAGCCGTAACCCTTTTCAGCGCTAAACCATTTAACTTTTCCAACCATGGAAATTCACTCCTTAAAATTAACTTCGCATCTAGCGAAAATACCAACCTATTGGATTATATCGAAGTTACTATATGTTGTCAATATGATTTTAAAATTTTTAAGAAAAGGGGTTTTAAAATTGTGTTACTATTCACGGGTAGTAAAAAAAGAAAAATATTGCTCTTCATGGTCAACCCCTCTGCCCTTCGGGCACCTCCCCTTTCAGGGGAGGCTCTCTGATTTCTCATTTTGTGGATATATAATAGAAAAGTCACCTTCACG